>JAFDFZ010000179.1 GCA_019309565.1 Deltaproteobacteria bacterium | reverse complement strand
TAGACCAAATTCCTTAACTTTAGTTCACTTTAGCTCACTTTAAACTTTAGTTCACTATAAACGCTTATCAAAAGCATGTAATTCAATAACGACAACAAATTGTCGATATGATGTGCCTAAGCGTCTATAAAATTGTATAACATTGACCGGACGTGCCTTCAAGCAGTTAAACCCCATATGGATAAAAGAATCGCAAATCCGTTCTGTAAGCCCTCCGAGCTGGCGGCCAATTGAAGCGTAGCGAATTAACTTCAGCATTTTTTATTGTTAATAATAAATTTTCATGTATAAATTAAAAAGTTGTCCGATTGTGACAGACGGGAAGTTACGCTCAGAGGTTTTAAGATAAAGAGGCTTTTACAAAGGAGAAGACAATGGAAACAAAGAAACCCCTGGTCGGGGTTTTACACTCAACCCGGTTTGTGGTGGAACCGGTACATTCGGTCATCGCCTCTAAGTGTGCGGGTGTTGATGTTTTTCATATAGTCGATGAGGGCATCCTGCGGGTGCTGTTTGAAATCGGTCATATTACAGACAGAATCATCGACTGGCTTGCTCAAATGGCACGATCAGCCCAGGGAACCGGGGCGGATCTGGCGGTTTTGAGTTGTTCCTCGCTATCACCGGCGGTAAACGCGGTTCAGAAACAGTTGAGCATTCCTTTTATTAAGATCGATGAGCCCATGGCCGAGCGGGCGGTTCAAGTGGCCGATAAGATAGGACTGGTGGCCACAAACCACACCACACCCAAGCCCTCCGCCCTTCTCATACAGGAAGTTGCAGACAGATTGGGGAGAAAACCACAGATCATCCCGCGGGTTAAAGAAGATGCATTCATGAAACTATCCAGGGGGGATATTGAAGGCCACGATACTATGGTGATTGAGGCTGTTGAAGAGTTGTTAGGCGAGGTTGATGTGGTGTTGCTGGCCCAGATTTCCATTGCAAGGGTGAAAGAAAAACTTGATGAAGATATTAAGGGGCGGGTCTATTCAAGCCTTGACTTTATCGGCTCCAGGATCGACGAGATGTTAAGCGCAAAGAGCCGATAGGTGCATGCTTTCACGGCCTTCATCTGCCGATGCCTGTAATTAACCGATTCATGAATGGTATGCGACCCAAAGGGTGGAAATGCAGGGACGGTTAGCTCCATTCAACTTTTATCGCCTCACCGAATCGTTTGAACTCAGGATCTCCGGTGCTCATGGGTAAATTTTCAGAGCAACCCTTTTCCTCCTCTGTGAAATCGATCTGTCCATCTTCCCTGCAGACCTTATCATTTAGGATGTTGGCAAGGGCCTGGTAGGCTTCACAAAGGGTCATTTCGACAGCTCCGAATCTGGTGGTTCTGATTGAAACCGTTCCTAACCGGCAGCGCTGTTCGAGCGGAAGATTTTTTGGGATGGCCCGGTTAAAGCCATCCCAGTGGAAGGAGGTTCGCATCTGTGTGGACACGGCACACAGTGACATGCAATTTTTATCGACACTTTTCGATAAAAGCTTTAATAACAGAAGAAATGTGCATCCAAATTTAAGCGAGTTCCACTCGTTTCAAAAGCTGATTGTTCGGAGAATTGGAGAAGTTTTCCTGCTCACCCTGTAGCTGCGGTAACAGAATTCTTTGGCGGTCCGGAACCCAATATGATGGCGATCCAGCGTGTATCATCATTGCTTTGCAGAGCAATCTTAAGTATCATCGTCAGCGGCACGGATAACAGCATCCCGATCGGCCCCAGCACCCAGCCCCAAAAAACCAAAGAAAGAAAGACCACAAGTGTGGACAATCCGAGGCCGCGACCCATAAACTTAGGTTCGATGAAGCTGCCGATGACAAGATTTACGACTGCATACCCAAGGGCGGTTATCAGAGAGGCCCCCATTCCAAACTGAATCAGTGCAAGCAGAACCGCAGGGATCGCAGCGATAATAGATCCGATATTGGGCACATAATTGAGCAGAAAAGCAAGCAAAGCCCACAATAAAGCATAGTCTATTTCCAATAGCCATAACCAGATCCCGATGGCAATACCCGTTGAAAGACTCGTTATGGTTTTGATAACGATGTCGATTCAGCCCGAGGATCAACAGAGGTGCGGGGCTTTGAAGCCTTTTTTCTTGAATTGGCCAGAGGTGGGGAAGCTGTTAAAAATCAAATCGGCTCTTTTTTTTCAGGCACGGAAACGGGTTTGGAAAAGTGGGAAAGCGTTCTTCAAAAACTATCGGACGGCAAGGGCTATGGACGTCTTCTGCTGGCGGTTCTCATGGGGTGCTTTCTAATTATATGCGGACTTATCCTCGAGCGGCTGTTTTTGAGATCGACAGAGAATCTTCGGCAGCAACTCTTAACAAGCGTTCCATTGGGTAAACTGCAGCGACTGGGCTGGTTCTTTTCGCGAGTTTTGCTGGAGGCCATAGGGGTGGCCGCCTATATTCTGACAACGCTTTTTTTGTTTGTGATCATACACAATTCCGGTACGACCGGCTACGTGATTGTCTTTGAGTTTTTGATCGTGAGTTATTACTTTCGAGTGATCATGTTTGCCGCAAAGATGATATTTTCACCTGCATCCCCGGCCCTAAGGTTATTTCCGCTTCAAGACCGAGATGCTGAATTTCTTTATCGCTGGATTGTTAGAATCACGTTTTTTGCCGCTATGTTTGCGCTTCCAGGCCTTATCTTTTTGCGGGCTGGTGGAAGCGAAGCGCTTTTTAACCTTTTTATTATTTTAGCAGGGCTCAGCGTAACATTTCTTATGATTGTAATGATTTGGCAGAGCAGACAGCGGGTGGCTGAAGCCATCTGTGCCGGGCCACCCCATAAAGCGCACGGGCAGTCGCTGTTGCGTGAAAGATTTGCCAAGACGTGGCATTTTTTCGCCATTCTTTACGTGGCAGGGGCCGGGACGGTCTGGTTAGTAAATGTGTTTCTCGGCACAAGAGGGGAGATCGTCAAGCTGATTTCAAGCCTGTTTTTAATTCCCATTTTTATCGGCCTGGATCAATGGTGCCAGCGGCTGTTGAAAATGGCTTCAGGCGAGCTGCTTGAAATCATCGACCTAAGCGGCGACGAGAAGAGCGATGTTGCAGAGGAGCAACCAACGGATAAGAAATCAGATATCAAACATTTCGCTCCAATGATCCGTCGAGCGTTCCGGGTTGCGCTTGTGGCCTTTTTGTTTTTCATAATGCTCAAGATGTGGGGAATCGATCTATCTATCGGTCGAATTTTTACGCGCACTGCAATGAGTATTGTGATAGTGCTGTTGCTAGGGTTCATCGTCTGGGAATTTACCAAGGCCAGGATCGATCGCAAGCTCAAAGAAGAGATGCCGGATATGGATGAAGATGCCGAAGAAGGTGGTGCCGGCGGGTCCAGAAACGTAACGCTGTTGCTGCTGTTGCGAAAATTTATCCTGGCTGTTCTGCTTGTTATGGTCTCCCTGATTATCTTATCCTCTTTAGGTGTCAATATCGGGCCGCTGATTGCCGGTGCTGGTGTTGTGGGTCTGGCCATTGGTTTCGGTGCGCAGACGCTTGTGAAAGACATTATTGCCGGAATTTTTTTTCTGATTGACGACGCCTTTCGTGTGGGAGACTATGTGGAAACAGCAGGCGTTAAGGGAATGGTGGAGCACATATCTCTTAGATCGCTAAAGCTGCGCCACCCAAGAGGCATGGTCAACACAATTCCTTTCGGAGATATGGGTGCCGTCACCAACTTAAGCCGTGACTACATCATTACCAAGCTCGATTTTCGGGTGCGCTATGATACCGATATCGACAAGGTGAGGAAAATTATTAAAAAGATAAACAAAGAACTGGCAGAGGATGAAGAAATCGCATCGGTCCTTCTCGATAAGATTAAGTCTCAGGGTGTAAGAGAGTTGGATGACTCCGCTATGATCATGCGGGTTAAGTTCAAAACCATTCCCGGAAAGCAATTCATTGTCCGGCGAAAAGTCTTTAAGCTCATGCAAGAGAAGTTTAGGGAAGCAGGAATCGAATTTGCGCATCGAAATGTCACGGTTTACCTTCCTTCGGCTGAATCAGAGACAGAATCCGGTAACGATCAAAAAAAAGGCTCGACAACCGATTCGAGCCTGGACAAAAAGATGCTCGAAGCAGGAGCTGCCGCAGCAATTGCAATCGCCCAGGAGGATGCCCCCCAGGAAACGAAGCAAAAATAGGAAGCAGGACATGAAAAAAGTTCGTTTGACACTTGTTTTGGTGTTAATATTTACGCTTTTTAAAAGCTTAATATTGTGGCCATGCCGTTTTCAGAACTATTACCCGCATTGAAGTCCGGCAAAGCGGCTGGATGAGCTTCCACAGTGGGGGAACCGAAGCTTAAATCCTGCATCCCTCTTCAAAGTAGCGGTAGTTCCGTTTTCTGCCCAGGTTAAGGGCCAGTACCTGCAATAAATTTTTTCGCGGCTTTATGGTTCTTTTGAGAATCGAGGGTATGGAATAAAGGGTCCGGTATGCCTTAAGGTACCCCTCGAGAAGTTCATCGGGGGTCATCAGCTTCGGCTGGAAAACAACATGGTTTCCATCGTAATGCGACCAGTTGCGGTCCAGAATGCGTCCCTCCCGCTCCATTTTGTAAAACAACTCAGTAGAGGGCACGGGAACTAAGATATAAAAATTTGCCGCCGCAAGGCGAACCTCTTCACAGAATTGAACCGTATTATCGAAAACGGTTTTATCGTCGTGATCGAGGCCGAAGATGAAAGATCCAAGAACATTGATTCCGGCATCCTGAATGGTTTTTATGGAACTCTGATATTCATCCACCCTGTTGACCCGGGCTTTCCCGACTTCACGGATGTTTTGGGTATTTATGCTCTCTATACCGATGAAAAGCCACTTGCAGCCGCTTCTTGCGCACAGCTCCAAAAGCTCCGGGTCCTTGGCCAGCTTCAAGTCAGCCTGACTGTACCATCGCCGTTTAAGCGGAATCATGGCCGCAAAAAGTTCTTTGGCTCGTTGGGGAGAACCGATGATGTTATCATCAACGAACATGATGTCTCCGGAAGGCATTGATCGAATCTCGTCGATTACATCCTCTATCGGCCGGAACCGAAACCGGTTTCCCCAGAACAGGGTTACCGAGCAGTACGCACATTTATTGGGGCAACCCCGCGCTGTTTCCATTAGGTTGGGGATGGAGAAATGCTTTCTTTTTACCAGATCCAGTCTGGGTTTCCGTAGTCCTACAAGGTTATGTGGTGTATCTCTTTTATATATTTTTTTCATCCTGCCGGCTAGAAAATCTTCAAGCAACTGTTCCCAGACACCTTCAGCTTCGCCGATCACCAGAGCATCTGCATGCTCAGCCGCCTCATCCGGGCAGAAACGGACATGAAATCCGCCCATCACCGTTTTAGCTCCCCGCTTTGAGAATTCCGAAGCGATTTCATATGCCCTGGCTGCAACCAGAGTTAAAACCGTAATGGCAACAAGATCCGCTTTAATGTTAAAATCTATATCCTCAATGGTTTCATCGATAATCCGCACGTCGAAGAGTTTATCGGCATAAGAGGCAAGCAGGTATAGATTAAGTTTCGGCAGAGAAGTGAAACGTCTGCGCCGAGAACCGAGCCGGTCCTTATCCGGGGCCGGATAGATGAGTAAAAGTACGGGTTTTTTCATATTTAAAATTTCATTTTATGAACAAGTTCAGGTTTTTGTGCTGTTCGTTTATCTGTTAATCCTGGTTTTTGATGGAAGGGTACATCAAATAACGGTATATGTCACTACCTTTTATTGTAACCTTGATATGCAGTCTCACCGAAATCATGGCTTCTGGTAAACTAAGTATATGTCTTCATAAATACGGTGATGTAATTTTGTATGAGACAGAGTGAAGAATCTGGCCAACACGGGCTGGGTTATATTTGTTAACCACAGAGGCACAGAGTTCACAGAGGGTTTTTCTTTTTTGCCCATCGGGAGACGGCGATGGGCAAAGAATACCCCGCCTTTCGGCCTAAGATACTTGCCAGAGTTGCGTAAGCATTAATGGCTGCAACTTGAATGTCGCCTATTCTGCAGGGTATAGGTTTTCATTTGCCGCCGCCTCCCGGCAAATGAAAAAACATTTCCCTCTGTGACCTCTGTGTCTCTGTGGTGAAATTTTTCAAGATTAATATGTTACTGAATTTATGAAATAAAGCACTAAATTGCGCCTGTTGCGAAAAGAAAAGATAAAGACAATGAAATTCCGGTAATGATTGAATCTGGTGTTTTTAAAGGAGGTTCCTTAATGATGCGATTGATACACAATCCCTTTTCTGACATATTTGTACATGGAAAAAGAGGGAAAGGCGTAGCCATCAATGGATGGGCTGCTTTGAAATTGCTATGCCAGGAAGAAGAGTATTAGTCTTTTGTTTGATATTCCTTTTTTATTGTCCCCTTCGGGGAATGGGAGAAAAACCCTCGCCTTTAGGCGAAGACTTTAGTAAGCTTGCGGTATGGAGCATTATCGTCGATCGAGCCATACCGTATATGATCTGA
>JAFDFZ010000053.1 GCA_019309565.1 Deltaproteobacteria bacterium | reverse complement strand
AGAAGCCGGTTGACATCCGTGATGATTGCAGCAACAGTTCCGGGCTGGGTGACCCTGCATCTTAAGAATGCTCTGACGGTGGCCATCAGCAAAGCCGTATGATACTCATCGATACACCCATAGGCCATAAGGCTTGCATGGCGAGCGTAAGGCAGCTCCCGAACGTTGGTCTCCTATCTTTAAGATCTTTGATCATGCCGAGCAGTTGTTCCTGATCTTCGAATTCCAGCCATTCCTTTGACAAAGAAACCTGCCAGTGACGGTGGATGCGCTCCAGTTTCTGTTCTCTGGCAAGAATTCTAATACCTAACTGTCCGGTCTCGGCCCGCAGTTCAGGACGAATCAGCAATGAGGTTACGTTCTTGGATATCCCCTGGATATGGTCATCCTCCTTGAGAAGAACGCCTACCGGAACAACGATCGCAGTGGCTCCTATAAAGGTTCGATCCGGTAAATGAAGGGGGGCAGAGACGGTAAAGACCATCTGTCGGGTTAAAGGATCCAGATTCGGAACAGACCAGGAAATGGTTTTTTTTATCTCGGCAAGACGGTACCAGTTTGTTCCAAGATGATCATACATCATTGGTAGATGCTTTAGTGCAGGATAGATTGTTTGGAGACCGTTTTTCAGGCCCACCAGCTGCCAGTAGATTAGATCCGGATGTTTCTTTTCCAATGCACGGTAAACAGAAACCATTGATGAAAGCGGTGTGATTATCTTGTATGTCCATCAAGCTCCTATATCCATTGAAAAAGGCTTCGATCCTGGAAATCGACAGGAAAAATCATTCTCGACTTTCATTTTGAAACTATATATACCTTTATCAAAAACAGCGATCGATGAGATCTTATATGATGCTACAACCCCAACAGGCGCAACCGTATAATCCTCTGCGCTTCAATTCAGGAGATAATAAATGCACCGCAGTCATAACAGCTTTCCGTTGTTAGATCGACATTTGAGTCGATTCGATCCTATGCTACGGCACTCTTTGTGGGGTTTTTCATGCAGCGCTATTTGATTCGGGCTTTGACCGCCGGTGCTATAAAATAAGGGGGATTGAAAACAATTTTATGGTATTTAGGTACGAAAGAAGATTAACTGTTTGACAGCAAATAAGAGGTAAATTCTTTTATGAAAAACAGAATTAAAATTAAGATAACCGAGCGTATTTCTTTCGCCGACGGCCATAAATTCGAAAAGACCGGACCCTATGAGCGGTTAACCGGCCGCGTTTATTATGAGATCGATCCCCGTGCGTGCGCTGAGGAAGGGATTGTCGATATTGACAAAGCACCGATCAACGCTGAAGGTCTGGTTAAATGTGCTGGCGATATATTTATCTTAAAGCCGGTGGACATGGCTTGCGGCAACAGGCGATTACTCTTCGGTTATGGCAACCGGGGCAATAAACGTGCGCTCCAGTTTTTCAACGACGCTCCGGCCAGTAATGATCCGGTCTCCCTTGATCATGCGGGCAATGGTTTTTTGATGCGGCGCGGGTATACCATCGTGTGGGGGGCCTGGGAAGGCGATCTGCTGCCGGGTGATGGGCGAATGATCCTTCAAGTTCCGGTGGCAACCGATAATGGGACTCCCATCACCGGGCTGGTTCGATCAGAGTTCATTGCGGACAGGCCGGGAATTACTTGTTTTCCGCTATCGGGACGCGCAACAACAAGAAGCTATCCTGCTGTATCACTCGACCCGCGTGACGCAAAGCTAACCATGCGTCGATATGCGGAGGATGATCCAATTCCCGTACCACCTGAATCGTGGATGTTTGCACGCATTGAACGCGATATGGGTATCATCAACCAGGAAGAACAAACAGGGCTTGTACCCTCAGATACTCATATCTACATGCCTGGTGGTTTTACCCCAGGGTGGATCTACGAACTTGTTTACACCGGCCGGGATCCTCTCGTATTGGGGCTGGGTCATGTGGTGGTAAGAGAGCTTGTCAGTTTTTTAAGATACGGGACGAAGGATTCTGCAGGACAAGCAAACCCACTTGGTGAGGGAACGATCGAGAAGGCCTATGCCTGGGGCCGCTCACAGGCCGGCCGGTGCATAAGAGACTTTTTGTGGCGAGGTTTTAATGCGGATGCTTCGGGACGCAAAGTGTTCGACGGCGTGCTGCCGCATGTTTCAGGGGCCGGGCTGATGTGGATGAACCAACGGTTTGCATCGGTCGTCTCCCCAGCAGGCCAGCAATACGAAAACCACTATAATTATGCAGATCATTTTCCTTTCTCTTACGCATGGTCTACCGATCATCATACCGGTAAGAGAGACGCAATTCTTAAACGACCAGATACCGATCCATTTGTGATCCATACACAGAGCTCAACAGAGTACTGGCAGCGACGGGGATCACTGGTTCACACGGACACTGGCGGCAATGACCTGCCGCAGCCCGAAACGGTGCGTTTATACCTCTGGTCAAGTTCTCAACATTTTGCGGACCCAAACACCCGATTACCGGAGCGGGGAGTGTGCCAGAATTATGCGAACATCGTACAAACCTCGATGCTGTTCCGTGCCATGCTGGATGTCATGGATCGCTGGGTGACTGAAGGGATTCCACCTCCCCCAAGTCGCATTCCAACTCGCAACGATGGAACTCTGGTGAGTTATGAGCAGTGGCTTAAGCAATTTCCCAACATCCCTGGCGTGGCAATACCACAGGGGGTAAACCGGCTGCCGTTATTAGATTTCGGGCAGAGGGCCGAAGCTGGCATCTTTGACAAGGAACCACCGGAAGTCATACCTGACAAAGAATACCCGGTTTTTGTTCCGGCTGTGGACGAAGACGGTATCGAGCTTAGCGGTGTTCGGGCACCGATGGTGCAGGCACCCCTGGGTACATACACAGGTTGGAATCTTCGCAGCCGAGGCTTTGGCACAGGGGCGATGCACCTGTTCACTGGAAGTTACATCCCGCTTCCCGATACACCGCAGGAGCGTAAAGCAACCGGCGATCCACGCCTCTCTGTAATCGAGCGTTATAAAGATGCCTCAGGCTATCTTAAAGCCGTTGAAGCCGCAGCTCGAAAGCTTGTCGCCGAAGGTTTCATGCTTGAAGAGGACGTGGACAGAGCTGTCGAAGCCGCCTTTGACTGGGGCCGTCCGCTTCACGACGTGCGACTGCCGATCGAATCGGAGCCAAAGAGGTAGCCCAAAAAAATCGTGTTACCCGATCTTCCCATGCCAGATGATCATTAAAACCTTGAACATGTCTTTACCATGGAATATGGTTGGTTGTATTGCATGATTTGTCTGAATACCATTAGCATGTTCGCCTGCGGGTTTCTAAATTTTCATTGTATAGAGGTGAGTTGAATGAATGGCGCGGAAAGTCTTGTTCAAACACTTGTGGATGGTGGTGTGGATGTCTGTTTTACCAACCCGGGCACCTCGGAGATGCATTTTGTGGCTGCCGTTGATAAAATCAAAGGAATGCGGACCATTTTAGGGCTTTTCGAAGGGGTTTGCACGGGTGCAGCAGATGGATATGCCCGCATGGCCGGAAAACCGGCGGCAACCCTTTTGCATCTGGGACCCGGTCTGGGCAATGCTATTGCCAACCTTCACAATGCGCGGCGCGCAAACAGTGCCATGATCAACATCGTGGGAGATCATGCCACCTATCACTTGAAGTACAATGCACCCCTAACAATGGATATCGAAGCACTTGCCAAGACAGCCTCTGACTGGGTAAAAACCTCCCGGGATGCGGCAAGCGTTCCCAAAGATGCAGCCCAGGCGGTTGCAGAAGCTCTAAAACACCCCGGCAATGTGGCAACCCTTATCTTACCCGCAGACGCCAGCTGGAATGAAAGCACAGGGCCGGTGCCGATTCCGGAAATACCAAAACCAAAACCCGTGGATCACAAGACTATTGAATCCGCTGCAAGAGTGCTACTTATGGGAGAACCCACGATTCTTCTGCTCGGAGGCGCCGCTTTGATGGAAGAAGGCTTATGGGCGGCCGGTCGAATTGCCAGGGCAACCGGTGCTCGAATCATGGCAAACAGGTCAAACGGCCGCATTCAGCGTGGAGCGGGGCGGGCTGTTTTTGATAGAATACCTTACCCGGTACCACCGGCGCTAAAGATGCTTAAAGGAGCAGCCCACATGATTCTGGTGGGAGCACAACCGCCGGTTTCGTTTTTTGCATGGCGCAATATGCCGAACTGGTTGACACCCAGAGATTGTAAGATTCACACGCTTTGCACAGAAAAGCAGGACGGTGTCTCTGCGCTACAGGCGCTGGCAGAAGAACTTGATGCCCCCGAACAGCCTGCTGCCGTTTATGAACGCATCCGCCCGGAGTTGCCCGCAGGTGAACTTACAGCAGAAAAAGTATGGATGGCGCTTGTGGCAATGATGCCGGAGCATGCCATCATATCCGATGAAGCGGTAAGCTCAAGTCGAACGGCAGATCAGTTGGTGGCCACAGCCCCCCCTCATGACTGGCTCAGCGTAACAGGGGGTGCCATAGGCCAGGGACTTCCGGTTGCCACCGGTGCCGCTGTTGCTTGTCCGGATAGAAAAGTGTTTGCCATGGAGGCAGATGGTTCCGGCATGTACACCCTTCAGGCCCTGTGGACACAGGCACGGGAGAGGCTTGATGTGGTGACGATTCTTTTTGCAAATCGCTCTTATCGAATATTGCATCAGGAACTTGAACGGGTTGGTGTCGATTATGATTGCCCCAGGGCAAGGGAACTTTTCAAATTGACCAACCCGCATCTTAACTGGGTGGATATTGCCGGTGGCATGGGGATTCATGCCAGCCGGGCTGAAACCGCCCGGCAATTTAACGAGCAGCTCGAACAAGCCATCCATACACCGGGCCCCCATCTCATCGAGGCGATCATTTAGATCGGGGCAGGAGGCATTTGTCAAACAGCTAAGCTTTATGCCATTTCAATAGAAGACAGGGGGGACGATTTTAAACAGCATCACTGAAAGGAGGAGCCATTATGCACAGTTTGTTTGAAGATTATTTCAATTGCCTTCAGGGATTGCACGATGATATCAAAAAGTGTATCGACGGACTGCCGCAAGAAGCACTGTATTGGGTTCCGGGAGCTGAGATGAATTCGCTCTGTGTAATCGCTGTTCATGTGGCAGGATCTCAACGTTACTGGATAGGAGACATCATATCACAGGAAGACTCTAAACGAGATCGCGACGCCGAGTTTCGCGCCCGGGGTTTGGACGCAGTGGAGTTAACAAAGCGCCTTGACGAAAGTCTTGCATATACAAAAGGCATACTGGAGCGACTTCGCCTTGAGGATCTGGAGACGATTTGCGTCTCTCCCAAGGATGATCGCAAATTCACCAAGGGCTGGGTGCTATGGCATGTGCTTGAGCATGTGGCGAATCATCTGGGCCACGCTCAACTGACCCGGCAGCTTTGGGAGCAGCGTTGATATGTGTTAAGGTAGATGCTTTGGCAAGACCTGAATTGATTGTGGAGATCGAGGCCATCGCCGCTGTTTGAGCCGTAACGCATAAACTTTGGGTTTTTTCTAACATGCTTGGACCCCTTAGACGACTTATCGACAATATCAACCGGCTGCTGGCTGAAACGTGCGGCTGGCTTCTGTGTGCAATGGTTTTGTTTTTGTGTTCTGACATTATAAGCCGCGCGTTGAAAAAACCTGTTCAGGGAGTCACCCAGATGGCCGTGTTCGTTATGATCATCGTCGTCTATTTGGGCTTGGGTCAATGTGAGAAATACGAGAGGCATATTAAAGTGACAGCGGTTTTTGAACGCTTGCCTCTTGGCGTTCAAGCTTACATCGGGGTCTTTAACTATGTGGTTCAGATCGCTGTTATTGCTATTATTACCGTGGCTGTAGGGGAAAATGTTCTTTATTCATTTAGGAAACATGAAGCGGTGCCAGGATATTTCCACCTGCCCATATGGCCCACAAAATTTGTCCTATTTACTGGGTTATTTTTCTATTGGCTGCAGATCGTCGTTAACCTTGGTGAAAGAATAAAAAAGTTGAAATCATTGCTGAAAAATAGGACTAGCAGGTCATGAACGAAACAACCATTGGCATCATATCGCTGGGCTGCCTTATCGTTTTGCTAATGACAGGTCTTCCGATCTCTTCTATTTTTCTGGTTCTCTCCTTAGTCGGGTTGTCATTAATTCTCAGCTTTCAAAACGCCACCGGACTTGTGGGAGCTGCATTATATTTCAATGTGGCAAGCCCGAATTGGGCCGCATTACCGCTTTTCATCCTTCTTGGTTCCCTAGCCACCCATGGCGGGTATGCCCAAAAGGCATTTAAAGGATTGAATATCATAACTAAGGGATTGACTGGAGCGCTGGGCATCGCAACCTGTTATAGCTGTGCTTTTTTCGGGGCTATGTCCGGTTCTCCGGCAGCAACGGCAGCCATTTTCGCCAAACTCACTTTACCGGAGATGAGAAAATATGGATACGAAAAAAGCTTTGCAGCCGGTATTGTCGCCTGTGCCGGTACCTTTGCCGCCATGATTCCACCAAGCGGCTTGATGATCGTCTATGCGTTGTTCACCCAGCAATCCATCGGTCGACTGTTTGCTGGCGGCATCGTACCCGGATTTATCACCGCCACGGTGTATGCTATCCTCATTATCATCCGTATCAAAATCAATCCCAAATTGGTTAGAGAGGAACTTTACCAAGCGGAAAGTCATTCTGTATGGGCAAGGATAAAAGCCATCAAAGAACTCTGGCCGGCCTTCTTAACAGCAACCGTTGTTTTGGGAGGGATCTATAGCGGGGTTTTTACACCTACGGAAGCTGCCGCTGCAGGCTGTGCATTGATGTTCATATTGGGTATCCTCCAGGGCAGCCTCAGAAATTTGAATACGGTCAAAAGCGCTCTTCGAGAATCATCCAGCACGGCTTCTATGATATTTTTTATTATTATCACCGCACTGTTTTTTTCGCGGTATCTCGCGTTTACAGAAATTCCAATCGGCTTGGCCAATTGGATCGCTCAACTGCAGGTTGAACGGATCTATGTCTTGATCGGTATCCTGTCAGTGTGGTTTTTTTTGGGAATGATCATGATTCCTGATGGGATTTACGCCTTGTGTCTTCCCATATTTTTTCCGTTGATAGTAAAAATGGGGTACGACCCGATATGGTTCGGAATTATCACCATCAAGCTCAATGAAATAGCCAATGTTACCCCACCGGTGGGACTAAACATTTTCACGATTCAAAGTGCCATGGGAAAGGATATCACGGCTGAAGAGATGTATGTGGGGGTGTGGCCTTTTGTATGTTGTGATATAGTCGTATTGATTCTGCTGATGGTTTTTCCAGGAATTGTCCTTTGGCTGCCAAATCTGTTGCTGGGAAGGTAAACAATCTTATTTCTGGAAAGTCCAAGGGAAACCGATTCAGCGAAAACTTGGCTTTTTTAGACAACCACAATAAACAAAGGATAAAGCCTTATGAAATGGACAGTCGCAAATGCGCTTATGATGACACCGGTAGGCACGGTACTCGATAACCGGCATATCACCATTGAGGGTGATACCATTGCTTCCATCGAAAACGGTATCGAAAAGGATAACCTTAATGCCGAAAAGGTCATCGATGCAACCGGCAAGCTGATCATACCGGGACTTATCAATGCACACCTTCATTCTCATGACAGATTCGACAAAGGCAGATTTGACAACCTGCCTCTAGAAATATGGATGGCCGCATACAACCCTCCCACTTCAAGAAGGGAGTGGACGGAAGAGGAAGTATATCTCCGAACTCAGCTCAACTGTATCGAGCTGATCAAATCAGGAACCACAACCGTTATTGATGATGTGGTACACCATGACCTGACTTCACGGGATAAAATTGACGCTGTATTTCAGGCGTATGAAGATGCGGGGCTTAGAGCGGCGGTTACCATCACCTTTTCGGATAGACCTTATCACGAAACGATTCCTTTTCTGGATGAATTTCTCCCCGGTACCCTAAAAGATGAATTACAGAGCCGCCAGCAGGTGAAACCGAAAATGGTCTTAGAGCTTTGGAAATCTTATGCGCGCAGGTGGCAGGGCCGCGTCACATTTGCCCTCTCTCCCAGCGGCCCCCAGAGAAGCACCGATGCCTTTCTGAAAGACGTTTGGAAAATGGCGGAAGATTTCAACCTGTGGGTGATGATTCACGTGCTGGAAACCAAGGTTCAAGAGATAACCGGCTATCTTTTTTACAACAAGAGCCTTGTTGACTATATGAAATCCATCGGGATCCTGAACCGCAGAACCAATCTGGTTCACTGTGTGTGGGTTAATGACCGAGATATTGCGCTAATAGCGGAGGCAGGAGCCAATGTCATCCACAACCCGGTAAGCAACCTGAAACTGGGCAGCGGCATAGCACCGGTTCATAAACTGCTGAAAGCCGGTGTAAATGTCGCCTTGGGAACAGACAACAACAATGCCAACGATACGGCCAACATGTTTGAAGCCATGAAAATCGGTGCGCTTGTAAACAAGGTAACCCACTGCAAATATGATAGGTGGGTAGGCGCTAAAGAAGTGTTTAAAATGGCAACCAAAGGAGGTTCGCGATGTATAGGAATGGAAGATAAAGTCGGGGTTTTGGAAGCAGGAAAAAAGGCCGATTTTGTATTGATAAATCTTGACTCGCTGCCATTCACACCACGGCAGAACATCCTTAACCAATTGATTTTCTGTGAAAACGGCCAATCGATTGACATGGTGGTGGTGGATGGAAAAATCATTTATGAGAATGGAAAAATATTAACGATAAACGAGGAAAAGCTGAAATCCGACGTACAGCAAGCAGCTGAAAGATTACTGGCAAAAATAGAAAAAACCTCTAAGCGGGCATCTGAAATATTGCCCTATTTGAGAAAAGCTTATGATAAATGTCTTAATCTTGCCCAGGTAAAGCCGATTGCATAAACCCAACATCAAACTAAGGAGGTTATTATGAAAGCTAACAAAACAACCGCCCTACTATTCGGATTCATGTTTTTCTTAACCCTTATCGTTGCGCCTGAATTATCTGCAGGGGCCAAGATACTAAAATATTCGGATCACGACCCACCCTCTGGCCCGCGATACGAGTCGCTTGTGGTTTGGTTCAAGGAAATCGAAAAACGAAGCAATGGTCGTGTGAAAGTGAAGGCGTTTTTTGGCGGCGCAATGGGAAAATCAAGAGAATCTCTGAAGATGGTATCAGAAGGCACAGTGGACATGGCTTTTGTGTACCCCGGTCATTTTCCAAAACAACTCATCGCCAATAACATTTTTCCTCTGTTTCCTCAGGGTCCTTCGAAGTGGGAAAATGTTAAATGGGTATACGATAGAATTTTTTCTGAAATACCAGAATTTTCAAAGGAACTTGAAAAAGAAAACCAAAAAGTCCTCTATATCACATCGGCTCTTCCTGCTTCGATGTGTGCGACATATCCTGTCAGCAGTCTGGATGATCTAAAAGGAAAGAAGTGGAGAGCCGCCAGTAAATATCATCTGGCTTATCTTAAGAGTGTTGGGGCAATTCCTGTCTCCGTGCCCTGGTCGGATTGTTACATGGCATTGCAGACAGGAACCATCGACGGTGTTCTTACCGATTACGATGGAATGCACATGACCAAATTGGACGAAGCAGCCCCCAATGTTTTTGTAAGCCGCTCTCTTTGGTTTGGCACTCCCTTTTTACATAACATCAATCTGGATACCTGGAACAGTCTGTCCAAGGCGGATCAGGAAGCCATCTTGAGCGCAGCCGATTATGTATCAAGGGAGGTATTTGGCAAGCATTTTAAAGCAGAGTTTGATGCCATTGTTGAAAGCCAGAAAAAAATGGGTGTGAAAGTCAATTTCTGGAGCGATAGCGACCTAGCTAAATGGAACAACAATCCGGTTATCCCAAAACTTCGTAAAGAGTGGATTAAAGAAGCAAGGTCCGTCGGGCTGACCAATGCGGATGAATTGATGGAGAGAGTTAAAAAAATTATAGAAGAAGGCATAGCTAGAGAGAAGTAGTTTTTCTCAATGTTTCATGAATCACCGGTTTTGCCGATCGGCGGAGCCGGTGATTCATTTCTATCATTTAAAGCGGGGATGAAAACATGACCCATGAAACCACGTTTGCCGGGTTTCCGCCATACACCGGCATCGGTGATTTGTCGGCAGACATCGCCATCATCGGCATTCCTCATGGAACGCCTTATGATCCGTCCAGACCCAGTTCCTGCGCACAGGCTCCTGAGGCGATACGAAGGGCAACCGCAAGATATGCGACAATGCTCGGCAATCACGACTTTGATCTTGACGGCCCGCTTCTAAACAACCAGGATATCCGGGTGGTAGATTACGGCAACCTGCCCGGTGATCCTTCAGAACCGGAGCAAAACCGTTTACGGGCAACGAAAACGGTTCGATCGCTCATAGGTGCCGGTGCGGTGCCTATTGTCATCGGAGGGGATGACTCTGTGCCTATACCATTTTTTCGCGCCTATCAGGGAGACGAGTCGATAACGGTAATTCAAGTGGATGCGCACATTGACTGGCTTGATGAGGTGAACGGGGTTACGGAAGGTTACAGCAGCACTATGCGAAGGGCATCTGAGATGCCATGGATAGAGAGGCTGATTCAGGTAGGAATGCGGGGGGTGGGAAGCGCCCGTCCAGAGGAACTTGCAGCAGCCCGTAAATATGGTGCTGAAATCTTTACTGCAAAAGTGGTACACGAAAGGGGGATAGAACCCATACTGAGCCTGATTAAGCAAGGCACCGCCTGTTTGCTCACCATTGATTGTGATGGTTTAGAGCCGTCCATAATGCCTGCGGTAAACGCACCGTCTCCCGGCGGATTATCATACATGCAGGTGATTGAGTTGATTCATGGCCTCTCGAAAAAGGCCAGGATGGTTGGCTTTGATATCGTCGAATTTGTACCGGAAAGAGACGTCAACAGCCTGGGGGCATTGACCGCCTCCCGCATAGTCTTTAACATGATCGGATCACTGGTGAGATCCGAGTTTTTCAAAAACAATCGATCATAGCCCCAAAATGCAATCATTCGACTCATGGTCTTAGTTTCGCTGGGGATTGCTGCTCATACATAAACCTTCTCTCCTTCAACCACAAGCTGGCCG
Organism: Deltaproteobacteria bacterium; assembly: GCA_019309565.1. Lineage (GTDB taxonomy): Bacteria > Desulfobacterota > Desulfobacteria > Desulfobacterales > SURF-15 > JAFDFZ01. Next base: position 15,657 of record JAFDFZ010000053.1, on the reverse strand, counting down.
TCCACCTCGATCCTGGGATGCCACATAATCAAATCATAGTGTATTGCGGCTTTCACATGGCCTCCCAGGGTGATGTTGGTGCCGATTCCGATATGGCAGGTGGAAATCACACCCTCGTCTTCCAGCATGATCCCACACATGTGGCATTTCGGGTTCAGCCCGACACCGATTTCTGCGATGTTGAACACATTTTGATCCCGGTGGCTTTCCAGGTCCTTTCGAAGGATATCGGCCTGCAGCCCCCCATCGATTCGAGTGATAACTCCGTTTTTAACCTCCACTGAAACCGGCTGTCGCAAAATTCCGATTCCTAAATAGGGAATGCTGGCATCGGCTACCAGTTTGCCGTTTGCAGAACCCTCTATGGGCGACACATTGGCTTCCACTGTTGGGGTGGTTGAAAACTCACCAGGATCAACGATACAGTAAAGCGCGTTGCCTCGTCTGCCGCTGATATCCATCTCAAGATATGTTCCTGCAGAAGTGGTAAGCTTCAGTTTACTGCCGGTGGTAAACTTGCCTGCAACTGCTTTACAAACAGGTTTGAGTGCCTCAAAATTCGCTTCCAGCCCCCCATGAATCATCATCTCTTCGGTAAAATCGGTCATCACGATCAGCCTGCTGCCTTCGGCTGCGGCATTTTTTACGGCATGAGTATGGGTGATGGAATACGCCACCGGGGTAAAAACCACATCTGCTTTTTTCATTGCTTCGGCCACCGGTTCCGGGGGTTCCTGGCCGTTTCTTTCTCTTGGTTTTATTACGGCGATGACAGGCTCGGCGCCTCGATCCATGGCGACAGCGGCAATCACTTTCCCGATGGCAAGTTTGTACATGTCCGTTACAATCAAAACCGACTCCCCTGGTGTTACCTTCGTGCAGACATCAACCAGGGTCCTTGCCCCTTTCATCATCAACAGCTCTTTCATGGATTGTATCTGCCTCCTTGCTGCAGGATAAAATCTTACTATATCATGGATCATAACAAAGATGAGTTTTTTGTAGGGAAATAACACCGAATTCGACTATATTAACATATCGGTGTTTAACAGTAGAAGCGTTTTTTTATCTACTATTATGAGAAAAATATTTCAAATGAATTACAGGAGCCATGCTTAACCTATAATAAATGACTAAAATTACGAAAATTATAAGCCCATCTCACCTAAAGGAGAATTCAGAGGCAATGATAGCCATTCTCAAAGGGTTGTACAAAGCCCCTCGATCTCAGCTTTCCCGAAAAATCGTGCTTTGTATTTTTTTATGTGTCATCGCCATCGAGACGATTATTTTCATTCCCTCATATAATAGTCGCCGGGAAGAGCTCCTGTCTCATTTAAGACAGGTTACAGCCGCCAAGTTTACTACAGTCTTTCATTTAACCGCTAAGGGTGTGGACATAGAAGGTTTGTTAGACCGGTTCATCATGCTTGAGGGCCTGGCGCTTCCGAATCACAAGCCGATACCGCTTCTATCCGGCTCTGTTTTTGATAATGCAATGTCTGATTCTTTCCAACGAGATGCACTGGAAGCCGTTCGGCTTACCAATAATTACATTGCAAAAAACCACGGGGAGCTGGGAATGTTCGCCACCTTGTTTTTCGGGGTTTTGAATCCTGCCAGTGGTGTGCTCACTTATATAAACAGCGGACATGAACCACTTTACATCCTTGGCTCAGCCGGAGCCAAGAAACGTCTTGGTCCCAATGGTCCGGCCGTCGGTGTCATATCAGACGCGAAATTCACTGCTGTCGAGATCCATTTGGAGCCTGGAGACATCCTGGGTGCATATACGGATGGTCTTACCGAGGCACTGTCAGCCGAAGGTAAACTTTTCACGAAAAACCGGCTGGAATGCTTATTCGAACAATATATTTCATCGTCATCTGATTTGTTGAATCAAATCAAGGCCAGCCTGTTCTCCCACACTGAAAACGCCGAGCAGGAAGATGATATCACCCTGCTGACGGTAAAGAGAATCCCCCTTGACAACGGGTAAATCGCCTGTTGTTATCACAAATATTCGGATCTATGGTAGCTTTAGGGGTGGCTTTAGGCTTGTTGTTTTTTTAGAATTTTAGCCCACGTGTCACGCAAGGTAACACAGCGGTTGAAAACCAGTGCATCATTGGAAGAATCTTTTGAATCCACACAAAAATATCCAAGACGTTCGAATTGATAATGGCTTCCGCCGCTGGCCCCGCCCAGGCTGGGCTCAACCGGGCAGTTTTTCAGAACCTTCAGCGACTCTGGGTTTAAGTAATTGGTAAACTCGCTGTCTTTCTCAGCGGTAGGATTTTCAACGGTAAAAAGCCGATCATAAAGCCGAATCTCTGCAGGTATGGCATGAGCCGCCGACACCCAGTGTAAGGTTCCTTTAACCTTTCGACCGTCCTTAGACCAGCCCCCTTTTGTCTGAGGGTCGTAGGAACAATGAATTTCCACTATCTCACCGGTTTTCTCGTCCCTTATCAGCCGCTCGCATTTGATATAATATGCATAGCGAAGCCTTACTTCTCGGCCTGGGGCCAGCCTGAAAAATTTCCTTGGAGGTTTTTCCATGAAGTCGTCTTGCTCAATATAAAGCACTTTTGAGAACGGAACCTTTCGAGAACCCATGCCCGGATCTTCCGGATGGTAAGGAGCGTCCAGCTCTTCAACAAGATCTTGCGGGTAATTATCGATCACTACCCGAAGCGGACGGAGCACCCCCATCACTCGGGGGGCGATCCGGTTTAAATCTTCCCGAACGCAATGCTCCAGTAGCGCCATGTCTACGATACTTTCTCGCTTTGCCACTCCAATGCGATCACAGAAGTTTCGGATGGCAGCAGGCGTATAGCCGCGCCTTCGCATCCCTGAGATGGTCGGCATCCGAGGGTCGTCCCATCCACTTACATGCCCGCCCTCAACCAGTTTAGATAGTTTTCGTTTGCTCATTACGGTGTAGCTTAGATTTAGCCGGGCAAATTCAATTTGCTTCGGATGACAGGGTGTGTTTAATTCATCCAAGAACCAATCGTAAAGGGGGCGGTGATCCTCGTATTCTTGTGTGCAGATGGAGTGGGTAATCCCCTCGATGGCATCAGACAGGCAATGGGTAAAGTCATACATGGGATAGATACACCATCTGTCGCCTGTGCGATGGTGGGTCACGTGTCTAATCCGGTATATCACAGGATCGCGCATATTAAGATTGGGGTGGGACATGTCTATTTTGGCCCGCAGAACATGGGTGCCGTCTTCGAATTCCCCTGCTCGCATGCGTTCAAACAAATCCAGATTATCCTCAATGGAACGATTCCGATAGGGGCTGTTCTTGCCGGGAGCCGTTAAAGTGCCTCTATAATCACGGATTTCTTCCTGGCTTAAGCTGTCAACATACGCTTTTCCTCTTTTGATAAGTTGAACCGCATAATCGTACAATTGCTCAAAGTAGTCGGATGCAAAATAAAGACGATCCCCCCAGTCGTAGCCGATCCATCGAACGTCTTCCTTTATGGATTCAACATACTCGGTCGTTTCCTTGATGGGGTTGGTATCGTCAAACCGCAGATTACAAATCCCGTTGTACTCTTGAGCGATTCCGAAATTAAGACATATGGACTTGGCATGGCCGATATGCAAATACCCGTTGGGTTCGGGAGGAAAGCGGGTGACAACACGTCCCCCGTGTTTGTTGGCTCTCAAATCCTCCTCTATTATAGCTCGGATAAAATCGATCGAAGCTGATGGCTCTTTTCTTGCCATCTCAAGCAAACCCTCTTATAGCCGGTTTCAAATCCATGAATTTTAGCGCTTTGAAAAACAACGGTTGTGGATTATACGCCACACTGGTGAGATTGCCTTTTGGAACCAGGAAACTGTTTGAGAAAATTTAAGGTGAAGCCCATATTTTCGGGTTTTTCATGGTGGAAAAAGGAAATCTCACCGGTACGTGACATTTTTTCAAAAAGCTAAAACGATACACAAGTCCTTGTTTTAACGCAAAAAAAGCCGATTTGCATGGCTTGTTCTTCAAACAGCCAATGCCCTGGTACGTGGAGATGAAAATTGTTAAACCCGCAATCTTCAACTGCAAGCTGCTTAAACGAAATATCGGATAATCTTCGATAAAATACCGCTTATACGGTAACGTCAAATGTAAATGAAGTCAAGGGGTTTATCAAATCTTTGCTTGACAAACCTTTTCCTTTGTAGTATTTTAAAATCCAGAAAAATTTTAGGGTAACTTTAGAAAAAGCCAAATCCCGAGAGATCGGGAGACGGAAAGCCACGGGTCTTCAGAGAGATAGCCGGGTTACCTAAGGGGCTATGTGGGCCGAGTTGCTTAGGATAAAGCGGTTCGGCCTTTTTTATGTATTCGCGCCGCTTGCCAGTGCCAGCAGTTTCACTGGATCATCCCTTTTCACATTACCAAAAAGAAAGGAAAGCCAAGTATGAACAAAGCAGATCTCGTCAATGAAGTGGCAAAGGTTGTTGACAGCAAAAAGCAAGCACAACTGGCTGTTGACACAGTTTTTACCGCCATCACCAAGGCACTGAAAAAGAAGGAGACAGTTACTTTGGTGGGTTTCGGAACCTTTAAAGTTACAAAACGTAAGGCACGGGAGGGCCGAAACCCCCAGACCGGGGACACAATTCGAATACCGGCAAAAAATACGCCCAAATTTGTTCCGGGCAAAGCTCTGAAAGAAGCGGTAAATTAAATGTTTTCCGTAACATTTCAGTCCTTTGAAAAACTACGGCTGTGGATCATACGCCACACTGGTGAGATTGCCTTTTGGAACCGGGAAACTGGTTGAGAAAATTAGGGTTAAGCGCATATTTTCGAGTTTTTCACGGTGCAAAAGGGAAATCTCACCGGTGCGTGACATTTTTTCAAAAAGCTGAATTGATACCATTTTCCTTGTTGATGCCGTCCGTATGTGAGGCCGGCATCCTTAGCATCCTTCATTAAAACACGATTCCCACATACCCTACAAAGCTGTCGCCCGGGCTCTTGTCATAGCTGGTTGCATATGCCATGATTTTCCCGCAGGTTGCACCAAGAGCCTTGCCCGCAGCAACGGCAGTTGCTGCTGCCCCTGCACAACATGCATTTTGATTCGCCATCGCCTCGCGAATCACGCGCTCAGGATCCATTGCAAGCAGTGCTTCAATCACACGCCGATCGTTTTGGTTTTTTACCCAATCAACTGCCTCCGGTCCTGTTCCCTTTGGCGTAAATCCGTAATTATAGCCGTAGTGTGTAAGATCGGTCGATCCCAATACCTTCAATGTCAAACCCAGCCGGCGGGCGATTTCCACAACCGATTGTCCGATGCGAAGTGAACGCTCCGATGGGGGAACACCGATCGGGACGAGTTTTGCGCCTTCAAAGAAATATTTAATGAACGGAAGCTGAAGTTCGATTGTATTGTCCGGCGTAAAATCATCCGGGGTCTCGATCTTGAACTTAAACTCTTTAACAAGTTCACCTGATATCTCATGCTGAATTTCAAGCTCACCGAACGGAGTCTGCCAGGCACCTTCTTTCATGATGTAATTGGCGGAGTCGGGATGCAGGTGCATACCAAAAACAACTATCGCATCCGGCATAGAGTCTGCTGCCAGGCACCGAATAACATTGCAGGCAATTTTCCCGGAAAAATACCAGCCCGCATGAGGTACGATGCCACTGACTTTCCTTAGATCCGTTTCGCACGGGACCTTGGTCTCCTTTAAGAATGCCTTGATCTCTTTCTCACATTCCCTTGCTGTTGCCGGATACCAGTTTCCTGAATAAACGGCTTTGCGAACTTTCATATTCATCACCTCCTTGTTTGCAGCAAAGTTAGGTTCTATTAGGTTCGAATCGGATGAACACTACAAGCATTTGAACCGAAACAGCGAGCCCTATTGAATTGCGCTTTGCGCACCCCTTCGGGGATTCAACAGGGCGAGCGCATTCCCCCTTAAGCTTGTCGAAGCGTATTGTGCTTCGCCATCGGCTACGACCCAACAAGGTGTAGATCCCGTTTTGCGGGGCTGCAGGGTCTTCAAAAATGCGGTGTCTCCGGTAAAAACCTCGAACGGTTTTGATGTTTCTCCGCATTTAAAAGCTTTTGCGAGAAAATTTCGCCGCCCCCTCAATTAATCCCGTACTCCTTGAGTTTAAGCTGCAACGTGCGCCTGCTGATACCCAGAATTTTTGCCGCATGTGTCCGATTGCCGCCCGTCTCTTCCAGTGTTCGAATAATCATCTCCCGCTCCACGTCTTTAAGTGTCCTGCCGGGGGTCAGTCCAGCATCTTGTTGTTTTGTTTCCATGTACAGATCGCGTATGGCATCGGGAAATTCATCGGGAGTAATCATATCCGCCCTGGCAAGCACCACCGAACGTTCAACAAGATTTTCAAGCTCACGGACATTTCCGGGCCAATCATAACGCATCATGATGTCAAGCGCCTTTGGGGTAAATCCTTTTATATGTTTTCGATTTTTCTCTGCGTACTGTTTCAGAAAGAAATCTGCCAGAAGCGGAATATCTTCCTGTCGTTTCCTGAGCGGTGGTACCTCCACTGTTACCACATTTAAACGGTAATACAAATCTTCACGAAACCGACCTTCCCGGATTTCAACTTCCAAATTCTTGTTGGTGGCCGCAATTACCCTTGTATCGATTTTAATGGTAGCGCTGCCACCTACCGGTTCAATCTCTTTTTCTTGAAGGGCACGCAGGATCTTCGCCTGGGTCGCTGGAGACATCTCGCCTATTTCATCCAGAAAAATGGTAGAACCGTGGGCCATCTGGAATCGTCCCCGAGTGCGAGAGGTCGCACCCGTAAAAGCTCCTTTCTCATGGCCGAAAAGTTCGCTTTCAAGTAAGGTCTCCGGCAGGGCCGCGCAGTTGACTTTGATCATGGGCCTGCTTTTCCTGGGACTGTTTTGGTGGATGGCATTAGCAATAAGCTCCTTTCCCGTGCCGCTTTCCCCTGTAATCAATACAGTTGCTTCCGAAGGGGCCACCTGTGCTAACGTTTCAAACAGGGCTCGCATTGCCGCACTGTTTCCGATGATATGGCCAAAGTCGAAACGATCATCAAGTCTTTCCTTCAGGTATCGATTCTCCTGCTCCAGTTGGTAGTGGCGAAGGGCTCTTTCAAGAAGCAATTTCAACTCATCGATGTCCAGCGGTTTTGTTAAGTAGTCGAAGGCGCCGGATTTTAAAGCCTCTCTGGCCGTATCAACCGAGGCGTAAGCCGTCATAATGATCACCGGAATACCGGGGCTTAACTTTTTGATTTGTTTAAGTGCTTCGATGCCCCCCATGCGGGCCATGCGAATATCCAGCAAAATAAGATCATAGAATTGGTTCTCTACGGCTTCAACAGCGCTCTGCCCGTCGCTTGCTTCTTGAACTTCGTATCCGTCATCTGAAAGGACGGCATTTAACATCTGCCGAAGAGACAGATCGTCATCAACCACGAGTATTTTTGGCTTCATAATTTCACCCGTTGTTCACCTTACATTTTTTCAACCTGCACGGTCAGACTTGATCTTGTAATTTCAACAAATCGGCAATACCGCAATATCGTTAAGTATCCGTACTAACCGGGATTCGGATCGTAACACGGCAGCCACTGGTTTTTCCGGGCGGCGGACTATCCACATCGATATCTCCCCTGTGGTTTTCAACGATTTTATGAACGATGGTAAGGCCCAGCCCTGTGCCCGTCTCCTGTGTTGTAAAAAAAGGGTCAAAGATCTTATCCATGTTCTCCTGTGCAATACCCGGCCCGTTGTCTTCGATTTGAAAAACGAGTCGAGAGCCCTCTTCTATCTGAAAGGCTTTGAGATCTACCCTGCCATTGCTATCAACAAATTTTAGAGAGTTTAACAGAAGATTCAACAACGCCTGGGTTATTTGGTATGCATCCAGATTCACCTCCCCCACACCAGGATCAACCTGACTGTGAATTGTAATATTTTTGGACTTGGCATCTGCTTCGGCCAGCCGAACCACATGATTTACAAGATCCGCCACATGGGTGGGTTTTAGCTCCGCTGCTTTGGGGTTGGCGAAAGACAACAGGTCCGTTACAACCCGATTGATCCTGTCCATTTCTTTTATCATGATTTCCGCGTATTCTCGTTCTTTTGGCCGGTCCCTTAGGGCGTGTCGGAAAAATTGTGCAAAACCCCGAATGGAACTCAACGGATTGCGGATTTCATGGGCAAGCCCGGCTGCAAGTTGTCCCACTGCGGCAAGCTTTTCCGAGCGCCTTACTTTTTCCTCCAGTTTTTTGATTTCCCTTAAATCTCTTACGATCAGCACCGCCTCGCGGCAGGTGCCATCTTCCTCTTGAATGGGAGAGACACTGATGCCAAGGGGAATCGTTTCGTTTTGGTTTTTTTTATATTGAATTTCCTTATAGGGGATTGTTTCAGCGTGATCGAGCACCTGCTGAATACCGGTTGACTGAAAATCCAGCCTTTCCTTCAGGTTCATGCCCGATGTGTCGGCTTGATCCAGGTCGAGCAACTCTATGGCAATCTGATTGCAAGAGATGACCTTACCCTTTCTATCGATACTCAATAATCCACTTGCCATGCTGGCCACAATTTGCCGCGAATAATTCTGGGTATGCCGCAGTGTTCGCCCCACCAGGTAGTAGTTCTGGATGACGAAGATAAAAAAGAATACGGCCGATCCCAGCACAAAAACGATTGCGGCCATCACGACAGCGTGACGAAGATCGGACCGTTGCGCAGCATCATAGACTGTCATCTTTAGCCCCAGAACAATTATATCGTCAATATACCGGTAAGCAGATTCGGGCAAACATCGTGCCATCATTTCCCTATGATGAGGTATATGAGAAAAAGCCGGTATCGGAGAGAAAAACTTTGCAATCTCATAGACTCTGCTCATATCCGACAGCTGGTTTATGCGGCTGTATACCGAGCCCTTTTCAAGCTTACCTGGATTCCAGTCCGTGATTTGTCCTTCCCGGGGGATATCCGTGTGAAGAACAATCCTTCCCTTTGAATCAAAGAGGTAAATATAGGCTACATCTTCATTTCGAGATACTTCCCGTATCAGATTGGATACGATATCTTCACCGGCCATATGCATCATGCTTCCGGTCCGCGCCCCAGCCTCTATGGCGCTTAACAGAGTGAGGCCCTGACGGTGAAGGAAAGAAATTGTTTGACGTTTATCTCTATCCAGATTACGATAGGTAGAGATACTGATGAGCACTAATAAAAACAACACCACTGCAACAATGGAAAAGGCAGGCAAATATAATTTTTTTTGAGGCAAGATTTTCATTTTTGAATTATACCTATCTTGTAACAACTCTTACCAGCATATGCAAACTACTTTCGCATTTTTTGCTAAGTTGATGGTTAACTGCGCATTAATTGCGCATCTCTCATACCGATCAAGCGCCTGAATTGTAAAGTCATTATTAATCATCCATCTAAAGTGCAGGAGAGCCTCACAAAGCTATAAATATTGCGGAATGGATTTTGAACCCTTCTTTACATCTCATTTTTAGACGATGGCATCTGCCTTGCTACATTAGAGCAGAAATAGAAAAGATAATATACAAAAGGTGTTTATAAATGAGCTTGAATTTCCTGGGAGAGCAAATGAAACTGTTCGTGGTATTTTTATTTCTTTTGACCTTTTTGACTATTTTACTACCTCAAGCGGCAATGCCTCACGGCGGCGGCAAGCATGAGGGCGGAGGGTTTACCCCGTTGCAGGCCTTACAAAAGGCTATCGGACTATACTATAGGTTAATAACAAGTGGCAGACTCGGGGAGAAATGGGAAACCGCTTTAAGACATGTGCAGATTTCGGTTCGAAATCAAAACGGCGATAAAGAATTTGTTGTATCATTCACATGCTCTAAAGCATCGCCGGATACTGTTTACTTTTTCTTTAAAGCAAACGGAGAATACGCCGGTTCTAATTTTAGCGGAAAATAGTGAAAGGGAAGATTTCATTGAACATTTACGCCCCCCGATTCAACTGTAGCAGATGGCCCAGACTTGTTGAGCTGCCGGTTTCGGCCAAGACACTTGTTACGGCAACTATACTGGTTATGGGAATCGCCCTTATAGGAGCACTGGCTCAGATAGTTGTTCATGACATCATACCAACCTTTTTTACAGAAAAAATGCTTAACAAAGCTGCGAAAGTTTCTGTGCAAAAATATGGCAGTGATAGAAAAAGCGATGCGAAAAGTTTGTTAACTGAAAGGGGAGATCTGTTTGCCGATCTGCCTCTTGAAAACCAAAAGACGCAGACACAATTCTTTTACAAAGACAAGCAATTTATCTGGCTTTTAAAATGGAGCCATATTCACCTTTTTGGGATGAATATGATTTTCATTTTCATGGGGGCCATTGCCTCATTGCTGGATACTGATATCCGGATACGCACCTGGCTAGTGGTTTTGCCTTTTATCGGCGTTCTGATCGACATTTCCGCCATGTGGCTCAGGGCTTATATATCACCCTTTTATTTCTGGCTTCATATTCCCGGTGGCGGGCTGTTTGTTACGATTTACATGATTGTATCCATACGGGCCATCCGGGAGATGTGGTTGCAGACATCGTGGGGAAATAACCTTGAGCGCTGACTTACGGGCTTGCACCCCTGGCAAGGAGAACAGATAGATGTTTCAGTTAAGAAATTTACATCAGCGGTACACAATCTTTATGCTGGTCCCTGTGGGAGCCCTTTTGCTGGGTATGGGATTTGCTGGATTCATTTATGCCCGTAACCAGTTGCTCACCCAATGGGGAGAGGCCACCATCTTAAAGCTTCAACGCGCCGCTCACCACGTGGATATGCGATTGGGCAAACCCAAGGAAATGCTGAAAATGTTCCACAACTCTGCTGGCATGCCTCATGCCATACACGTTCAGCAAATCATCCTCGATCAGATCAAAGCCTTGCAATGGGTGACCCGCGTGGGCCTTACCTGGAGGAAAATCACGAAAACCCCGACACAACACATTGGAATGCATCATTCTGTTCATCGAATGAAAACCCCTGATGGCATTGAAATAAAAGAAGAAGTAATGGTGATGCCCTTTCATCGAGGCAGCATTGTAGACATTACGCCACCAAAGTTTGATTCTCCCACGGGCAGCAAAACCGTGTCGCTCATTTCTGAATTAAGAGACGAAAAAGACAAGACCGTGGGCCGGCTGGAAGTTGAGCTTTTGTTTGACTATCTTGTGGATACGGTCGAAGCAACTGGATGGTGGCAGGAGCACAAATCATTTCTGGTGGATGATACGGGCAGAATCTTTGCCGGCAATCTGGCTGAAAATCGCAAAAAACTGGCTGAAAATAATGATCCCATTGAACGCTCCATATTGTATACGATGAAATCCCTGCCGTTTGGCACCGTGTTTGGCAAGGGGTTTCCTCCAAAAGAAGTGGGCGGGTTTTACCGGCTCAAAGAGGCGCCCTGGACACTTGTTATTATTGCCCCAGGCAGCGAGATTCTCTCCCGCATTGTTCGATTCAGCCTATATTATCTTGGTATAACGCTAATATCCATCTTAATCATTCTCTTGCTGATTCGGTTTGTCACGGGCCGAACGGTTACCTCCATAAAAGATGTATCGGATGCTGCTAAAAAGGTTGCCGGAGGTGATTTCAATGTGTCTCTGCCTGTCACAAGCCGTGATGAAGTGGCAGAGCTTATCAGCAGTTTTAATATGATGGTACGCCAGTTAGAGGAACGGGCTCATCTCAAATACTCCCTGAACTTAGCCCGGGAGGTTCAACAGACCTTGCTGCCGAAAAAATCGATAGCGATTCCCCGGCTGGATATCGCAGGTGAGAGTATTTATTGTGATGAAACCGGAGGGGACTACTACGATTACATCGGATTTCCAGAATTGGGCGAGGGCAGGCTGGCGGTAGCCGTGGGCGATGTGGCAGATCATGGTATTGCCGCCGCCCTGTTTATGACAACAGCCCGCGCGTTGATACGCTCTAGAGCGGTGCAGTCGGATGATCTCGGCAAAATGATAACCGAGGTCAACCGGCTGTTATGCATCGACACAGAACAAACAGGTAATTTCATGACATTGTTTTACATGCTTTTCGACGCTGATCGCAAGCAGATCCATTGGGTGAGGGCCGGACACGATCCTGCCATCCTGTATGATTCGGCAAAGGATGAATTTACAGAACTGAGCGGTAAAGGCATCGCACTTGGAGTGGACGACAGGTGGATATACCAGCAATATAGCCGCAACGGATGGCATTACGGGCAGATGGTGCTTATCGGAACAGATGGAATCTGGGAAACCGTAAATCGACAGGGAGAGAAGTTCGGCAAAGATCGGCTCCGGGAAATTATTCGACAAAACAGCCATGCCTGTTCTGAAAAGATACTCAAAACCATAATCGATGCCGTCAATGACTTTCGCCAGGACACCATCCAGGCCGATGATGTCACTCTGGTGATTATCAAGGCAACATCATGAAAGTGAAATGAGAAATTTAAGGAGCATGTCATGGGCAGAAAACAAAGCGATTTATCCAAAAAACCGAAAGGTAGATTTCAAGGAGCATTGCAGCGCGTGGGTCTCATTTTGTTCATGATCTTTGTTGTAAGCGTTCCGGCAACTGTAACCACAAGGGCTGAAACAACCGATGTAAAAGGCCTTGAGGCGGTTTTTGCCTCGAGGGTTTCCCTTAGCGATTGTATTCGGTACGCCTATGATAAGAACCCGGCGATTCAAGAAGCTCGCAGGGCATGGCAGGCAACCCTGGAACGGTATCGAATCGATACAGGCCTGCCGGATCCTGAGATTATGGTAACCTATTTTCCTGAGCCTCTTGAAACCCGTCTCGGCCCTCAGGACTGGAATGCCAATATATCTCAGAAGATACCGTTTCCTTTGAAGCTATCCAAGGCAGGTGAGATCGTTGAAACCGAGGCCCGGATTGCAAGACTTAATCTGGATAAAACAGTGCGGGATATCATCGTTTCCATTAAGGAGTCGTTTTACGAGCTGTTGTATATTCGAAGGGCACGGAGGCTGGCTGATCAGAACATGAAATTGCTCGATCATCTTCGCAAAGTGTCTGAAACCGCTTATGCACGGGATCGAGCAACCCTGTTGGACATGGTGAAGGCACAATCCCAGACCGGCCAGCTTCGGTACGACATTCTTTTGCTAGAAGAGCTTGAGAAGACGGAGATCGCCAGATTAAACGGCCTGTTGAATAGGCCTCCGGGAGCTCCCATCGGCAGGTTGCAAAAAGAAACTCACAGACCGCTCGCTTTCAGTCTGGAGGAGATATACAGCCAGGCAAAAGTAAACCAGGAAGAAATTCAAATTACCAAAATTCAGATCAAAAGGGCGAAGAAAAAGGTGGAGCTGGCACGCTACCATAGCCTTCCGGACTTTAAAGTGGGGCTGTTTTACGCAGGTATCGGAAACCCCGATGTGGCAAGCCCTGCTTCAGATGCCGGACAGGATGCCATCGGTATACAGGCTGCGGTTACACTTCCGCTGTGGTTCGGGAAAAACAAAGGGCGGGTGGCACAGGCCAGGGCCGAGATGAAAAAAGCCGAAGCAGCCAGGGCCTTGCGAATTAATGACACGATGACTCAGATTCGCGCCCTTTATTTTCGCATGCAAAACGCACAAAGACTGGTGGAATTATACCAGAAAGAGCTTCTGCCCCAGGCAGCAAAAGCCATGGAAATCGCTGAAACCTGGTTCAGACAGGGGCAATCCAGTTTCTCTGACTTCATCGAAACACAATCGGTCTGGTACAATTTTAACCTTGCCCTTGCAAGAGCCCGGGCCGACTACGGCAAGAATCTCGCCCGGCTGGAGCGGCTGGTGGGACGAAGCCTTACTGCAAGATCGGATGAATCGATGAATCGCTCCGGAAAGGAGGAAAAATGAGCCGAAAAAGTATTTTGATTCTGGGGCTGATCATGGGTATTTCGACCTTTGCCCGTGGGGGCTACCGCGATTTGAAAGAAGCTTATGATTCGTACGGCCCCTCTGTTTATCTTCAAGATCAATTCCGACCGCCCCCCGAAAGGATAGAACCGGTGGCCATCGACAGGGAGTTTGCCAGGACAAAAAAGCGTATAGAAGCAATTAAAAACCGCTGGCAAACGTCTCTTGAAGTTGAAGAAGATGAAATGATGTTTTTCCGCCCGGATTCCAGGCTGTTGTCTTCACTTAGCGCTGCCGGAAAAGATATGGATGCCGCATCGAATGCATTAAGCAGAACCTATACGCTTAAGACCCTTGAAGTACTGACACTGTTACGGAACCCGGGCATAAAGGCTGCTGAAAACAGGTTTCGAGGAACCGTCGAATCTTTTACACAGGTTGCTGAGCTGGATGAGATCCTGCGGCAGTATTCCGCCTTTACCGAACAGACTATGATCGGTGTGGGTCCGATGAAGGGCAAAGAACCCATGGTTATTAAGTTTCCGTTTCCAGGAATTCTTTCCCTGAAGGGTGAAATAGTAAACCAGGAGGTAAGCGTAGATAGACAGCGTCTTGAGGCTGTCCGTCGGGATGCAGTTACATCGGTTCGGAAAGCTTACTGGAATCTGGTTTACATGATAAAAGCCACAAGAATAACTGCGGAGATGGTGGAACTTCTACACTATCTGGAGATGGCAGCAAGTAGCCGGTACGAGGCAGGCAAAACCAGCTATCAGGATGTTATTAAGGTTCGCATCAACCGCAAGACCTTAGAGGAAGACCTTATCACACTCAAAGAGCAAAAGCGCAATCTTGAAGCCAGGATCCGTGAAATAGTAAACCTGCCTGCCGGAGTGAAGCTGGGGCAGCCTAAAACAGTATCCCCCCTCCAGAAGGTTCCTTCGCTAAAACCGTTATATAAAATGGCAAAGCAGCGCAGACAGGAACTGCGGCAGTTGAGGGCACGGGTGGGTAAAATGGAAAGGATGATTGAAATGGCAGAGACCATGGTGCTACCTCCCTATACCCTCAAGTTCTCTTTTTATGAAGACGAGGCGGTTACCATGGTGGGATCTCAAGCCCAGCGCAGCACCTTTGCAGTTACAACTGAAGCATCCAGAGGTGCGGGGCTGCCCAAAATGCCATGGTATGGAAGCGAAGACGCCTACCTGCGAGAGACACGGCAGAAGCTTTCTGCGCTTAAAGATGAGCTTAGAAAAGCTGAAGTTCTAACCAACACACTTGTGCGCAACGCATGGTTTGAACTGGATCGGGCAAAACGCGAGACATCTCTTTATTATGACGAGGTTGTGAAGCTTTCTCGCTCTGCGCTTGATGTTTCCAGCCGCGGCTATGAATCTGGAAACGTGACCTTTGCAGACGTCATCGACTCTTATACCATCTGGCTTAAGGCAAATTTAGCTCTCGAAAGAAACCGAAGCGATCTTGGAATCGCACTTGCGGTGCTTGAGCAGGTGGTGGGGATTTCACCTGTTACGCGATCGAAGGAGAGGTGACCGCAGCAGCCATACTCGGTGAAATTCAGGAAATTAAAAATACCTTGCGCGTTCACCGAGAATCGATAGGGCTGCAGTGTTTCAAAGGACTGGAGGAGGTTACCTCTGAAAGAATTTTTCTAGGAGTGTATTGGCAATGACAACCAACAAAGACA
>JAFDFZ010000178.1 GCA_019309565.1 Deltaproteobacteria bacterium | reverse complement strand
TTAAGGAATTTGATCTATTTTTAAAATGGAAGAGCGAAGCGATACCTTAACTTTAGGCACTTTAGATCACTTTAGATCACTTACAACTGGTTTTTTATTTCAACTGCCTCGAAGGGGCCACTTTTTCCGAGCGAAGTCTCGGGAAAAGCGTAGAATCTTACTGCATGGCTTACGGCATAATCGCTACATATATCCCAACTGGCGCAACCTTTCCATCGCTTTTTCTTTGTCTTGCTGGCGGCCGGATCTTTCTTCCGTGTTTTCAAGATCTTGATTCCATGCAGGAATAACTGATTTCTTTTCTGTAGAAGACTTGGCTCCCAAAGACCTGTATCCATAAAAATAAAGTGGACAATAGGGGATCTTAAAAGCGGCGTATGTGTCCCATAGATCTTTCTCGGTAAAATGTAATATTGGTCTTATTCTGGTATGTGGAGGAATTAAATGATCACCTGGGATCTCTTCAAAATATTCATCTTCAAACCTCACCGGATGTTCATCCCAACGAAGCCCCTGGAAGACCGCTTTGATACCGTGATCTTCCAGAAATTTGTTGAAAACGACTGTTTTCATTAGATGGTTGCCGACAAATGATTCTGGTTCGAAAGTAAACTCCTTTCTATCATATTCAATTTTCTCAATTTCCATTCGATTTCGTTCATTCAATTCAGACACTTTTACAATAGCACCAAGCTTATGCTTAGCCGCTTTAAGTACATCATCATTTCTACATATATGTAAGGGTATACCCCATTCATCTTTAATCTTCGCAGTAAAAGCTTCTATTTCCTGAAATTCGTCTCCTTCACCGATTAATAATGTTTTGGGAAAACTCATATTTCTTTCTCCACAAACCTGTTTGATAATCCAAAGACTCAACCCGCTGTCTTTTCCTCCGGTCCAGGTAGCTGAAATTTCTTCGGGTTTAAATCGATTAAAAGCTTGCCTGATTACACTTTTGGAGACTTCAATCAATCTAGCACATTGCCTTTTCCTTTTTTCACTGATTTCTTTATCCAATATTCCATATGCCTTGTTTTTGACTACTTCATCGGTTTCAGTTTCATATATCTCTACAATGATTCTGTTTTTCTCATATCTGCCCACTCTCGGAACAATTTTACTTTTCAAAGCCTCAACATCAGGGTGATGGTTGATAATATTATTTTTCTCCTCTGGGTCAAACTTTAAATCGTAAAGCTCCCAGCTGTTATTTATTTCACAAAATATTATCTTATAATCACCCTCACGATAGTAATGAACTTCCTTTTCATCACCGATTTCACGGCTGCCCCGTTTATCAAGCGATTCTCCAAAAATCCCTTTTGCAACATAGGCTTCCAGGGGTAATAAAGACGCCCCTTTGAATTTTGCTTCGGGCTTTAAATCGAACAGATTAAGAATCGTGGGGGCAATATCGATGGAAGATACCAATTTGTCACAGATTATATTTTGCTTTCTTCCAGACTCATAAATTAATAGGGGAATTTCAACCAGTTCAGAATACATTTTCCCATCATGAGACAATCCTCCATGTTCGTTGAATTCGTCACCATGATCGGAGGTTATGATGATAATTGAATTTTGCAATATCTTATGTTTTTCCAATATTGAAAATAGATTTTCGACAGCTTCGTCAATTTCTCTAACATGCGCCTGATATAGTTTTTTCAGAATTGTTACTTTTTCAGTTTCCGAAACCTTTCGATCAAGCAAGATGTCTTTAAAAATAGAAAACATCTCAGTGTCGGATATCTTTAATGTGGGATCTATTTGCTCAATATATTTTTGTTCAGGAACGTATGGTTCATGCACATCCATATAATGCAGCCAAATAAATATAGAATTTGAAAATAAACTTTTCCCTAACGACGATAGCCAGGAGTCCATTTCCAGATTCAACTGAAGCGCATTAATATACGGGGATTTGTCATCAAGCTCCACTTCCATTGAGTCATAAAAAATATCCCAATCTCGATTCCACCCGAAATAACTACTTAGATGCGGATTGGAATGAAACCCTGCTGTTTTAATGCCGCCCTTTTTCAGTGGCTGCGTTATCAGTGTTCGCTGGTCGGTTAGTTTTTTCTGTCTTCCATATTCAAGATAGTATGAAGATGTCAAAATACCTGGCATGGCCGCTTCTGTATAGGGCCCTGTGGAGTGTGCCTTGGTAAACCGTATACAATTTTTCTGAATCGAATCTATAAAAGGGCTTAATTGGGGGTCTCCTCCATAACATCCCAAAACATCCTTTCTCAAGGCATCGATCGTCAATAAAACAACATTCCGCATGTAACCCTCCAAAAGATTTTACAGCTTAAAAAGCAAAATATGGATTAACCTAAATATCCCAACTGTTCTAAACGTTTTTTTATTTTATCATCGAAGTTTTCTTCTTTAGCCTCAACCTTATCTTCAGATACAACATCCCTCTTAATTTCTTGGCCGCCGATTGATTCTAATGCGAATTCGTCAAACCATGCCTTTCCTTTTCCGACGACCATCAACCTGATCTCAAGGGCCGTAGCTTTCTGGTGTGATAGACACTCAAAGACATCTTTGGTCCAATCGTTTGTTCCCTGAAACTGCGTTCCTCCCGGCAATTGTCGAATTGCATGTAGCGAACACCCCTCTTCGTCCAGAAAAGAAAGCTGAATTTGGCAGAAGCCATCTAATGCTTCTGTTTTGATATGACCGGAAATTCTGTAATTTGTTTCAGGTTTGACCTGAACAATCTGTTGCCACCAAACAGCCCCGGGATTGGTGTATTCAACACAAATACTGTGATTTCCGGAGTGGCTGGTTTGTGAATCCCAAGTAAAATTTGCCCCCCCTTCAGAAACAAGATCACAAGGATACCAGTATGCCGGAATATCAGCCCCCGGAAAAGCTTCTTGTTCAAAGTCGGGGTTTTTTAGCTCGCTGTAAAGCGGTTCCGGCCGGTAAAAATTCCTGAATGACCATACAATGTTGCCGGCTGGATCCACTTCAATGACCTTAAACCGCTGTTGCACGGCAATGAGGGTGTTGCCATTCGTCAGACGGTCAGCCTCATAAAGATGCCCCTGCTTATCCACCTGATACTCCCAGACGATTTCGTTTTCGGGTGTTACCTCGATAACTCTATGGTTCTTTGAGTCGGTGATTAATGTATTACCATTGGATAGACGGTCTGCATCTCTCGGCCAGTTAAGATTTTCCAAATGCGAATCGCCGTATGACCAGACAATTTTCCCTGTAAGATCAACCTCCTGAACCAGATTGGCATCAGAATTCGCAAAAATAAGATTTCCGTTAGGCAAAAATTCACCATTATGCGGGTGTTTCAGATTTTTAAACTGCTTGATGATTTTACCCTTCCAGTCTGTTTCAACAACACGGTTATTGTTGCGATCCGTTATGACAAAACTGCCCGAAGGCGTAATATGAGCGTCATTCGGATAAAATAGCCTGCTTCCATCGCTTAGGGTTCCTGAACCTCCCGACCATTCATCCGAACTAAATATCAATTGTCCGTCTCGATTGACTTCAATGATCCTGTTGTTGGTAGTATCGGTGATTAAAATATTACCGTTTGGCATCAGTTTGGCGGAATGGGCAAACCGCAGCCCTGCGTCATATCTCCAAACGATATTGCCCAATTGATCAACTTCGATAATTTCACTACCCTGTCCGCTCCAGTAGCCTGCATCTGTTATCAGGGTGTTTCCATTAGGCAGACGTTCTACATCGGTCGGCCAATCGAGTCTGCCCGGCGGGGAAAAGGCCTGTGTACTTCCTGATTGTTTCATTGTTAATCCTTTCGCAAAATCTCAACGAATCTGTTATTATCTCTTGAGCAGTTTAATCCATCAGTGTTCCTCCGTTTACATCGAGGATCTCGCCGGTAATAAAAGAAGATTCATCAGACGCAAGAAAGAGTGTTGCGGCTGAAACATCCTCCGATGTCCCCATTCTTCCTAGGGGAACCAGTGGAATGATCATTTTCATTTTGTCTTCAGACGTCCCCTCCGGTGCAACTGATCCGGCAGCCACACCGTTGACATTGATTTTATGAGGTGCAAGCTCATAAGCTAATGATTGAGTCAAGCTGATTATACCGGCTTTTGAAGCGCAATAATGGGCCTTTGTAGGACCCCCAAAGGTACTGTACACCACCCTTCCGGTTTTCCCTGTAAAAGAAGTCATGTTGACAATCTTACCGTATTGCTGCTTGATCATCTGGTTGATAACCGCTTTAGAACACAGAAAGACGCCTTTCAGATTTGTGGTAATGACGCGATCCCATTCTTCCTCTTCTAAATCCATGATATGGACGGATTCTGCAAATACCGCAGCATTGTTGATTAAGATGTCAATCCTTTCATATTTCTTGATAACCTGTGCAACCATTGAATTAACATCTTTACTTTTAGAAACATCTGCTCGAATCGCTGAGACCTGTTCGCCGAATTCTTTTATCTCTTGAACCGCTTTCTCCAAAGCTCTCATATCTCTACCGTTGATTACGACAGAAGCGCCTTCTTGTACCAGCTGTTTGGCGATAACCTTTCCTAAACCTTTAGATCCGCCGGTTACGATTGCTATTTTTTCTTTAAATCTCATTTTTCTATCCTCTGTATTTAATTATTCATAAACATATTAGGTATAAACAAAACTATTTGTGGAATATAGGTAATAAGTAATAAGACAACCAGTAATGGCAAAATAAAGGGGAGTGTGAATCTAAAAGCTTTAAAAAAAGGAACATCTCCGATTGTTGCAACAACAAACAGAACAGGTCCTACCGGTGGAGTAAGGTTGCCGATCATTAAATTAAGAATGACGATTATACCAAAATGAACAGGATCGATGCCAAGTTTCATTATGATCGGATAAAATATGGGCGCTAATAAAAAGATGGATGGGGTGACTGTCGTTATCATCCCCATTAACAAAAGAATAATATTTGCGATCATCAGGAATACAGGTGCCGAAATATCGGCCGTCGCCACAAAATTCAATAACCGTTCAGGCACATTTTCTCTTGTTAAAATCCAAGTGAAAATACCTACTGTTGCTAATAGAAAAAGCACCACTCCCATTCGGACAAAAACTTCCAGAAATATATCTGTAAGATGTGCAAGTCTCAATTCTCTGTGCACAATAAGGCCCAAAAACATAGCCCAGAGAACAGCTACAACAGCAGCCTCGGTTGGAGTAAATATTCCAGAGAACATACCGCCTAGCAGGACAACGGGAGTTAGCATTGCGAGGGCTGATCTTTTAAATGTTTTCGTGATATTTTTAAGAGAAGGTTTAGATCCTCTAGGAAAGTCTTTTTTAAATGAATATAAATATATCATTACCATCAATGCGGTCGTCATTAATAGCCCAGGTAAAAATCCACCCAGGAACAGTCGACCTATTGAAGCATTAAACGCCATTGCATAAATAATGACAGGAATGCTCGGTGGAATAATAGGACCGATTGTCGAAGATGCGGCGGTAACAGCGACAGCAAAACCTGGTTCATATCCCCTTTCGGTCATTGCTTTGATTTCTATTGAGCCTAACCCTCCTGCATCAGAAATAGCACTTCCAGACATGCCTGAAAAAATAAGGCTGGCAACGACATTGACATGAGCCAGTCCTCCTCTTAAATGACCAACAATTGCGTCTGCAAAATCGAATATTCTTCTGCTCATTCCGCCCGTATTCATCAAGGAGCCGACCAACATGAACATTGGAAAAGCCAAAAAAGGAAAAGAATCCACAATTTGAAACATCTGTTGTGGTACGATAGAAAAGGGAATGTCTTCGGCGATTAAATACAGGATCGAGGCAGATGCTACTGACACAGCGATCGGAACATTCAGACATGCTAATATCACAATTACGACTAATACGATTGCCAGCATAAATTTCTCCTAGTGACGATTATTTGTCTGACCATTGGTTGATCAGAAAAACAAACGTCATAATTGCAAAAATAGGGAGGCAGATATAAATATAGCCTTTTGATATATCCAAAGCTGCAGTGCGAAATGTAATTGTTTGAATAAAAAACATCGTACCGATGACAAACATCAGCATGCAAAAAAATAGATTCACAATCCATCTGAATATTACAGCAGGTTTTTGTAATTTTTCAGGAAATAGCGATACAAAATAGTCCAGACCGATATGGACCGTTGATGCTCCTTTCCTAAACCCCATAGCTGCTCCAATAAAGACACTCCAAAGGAGTAAAATTCTTGCGACTTCATCTGTCCAGAAAAAAGGTTTGTCAAAAACATATCTTGAAATAACACCAGCAGATAGAGTAAGGATTATTAAAACCGTACAAAGTACTCCAATTATTCGACCTATTGAATTGAATAAGAAATCACCTTTGCCAATTATATATTTTAGATATGCAACAGCTTTCATCAAGCCTCACCTAATCTTATTTTCTTCTGGCTGCAGAAATGAATGTAAATCGGAATACCCGCTGAGGAGATAATTCCCCTCAGCGGGAGTGGCAAACTGGGGAAGATATTACTTTTGAGCTTGTTTTACCCTATTATACAACCCTTTGCCCCATTTGTCTTCAAATTGATA
>JAFDFZ010000177.1 GCA_019309565.1 Deltaproteobacteria bacterium | reverse complement strand
GGGGGGCAACAAAATTTATCTTTAATTCCGGGCTGTTGATAAACCGTTCACGCCCAAAGCCTTATCCATTCAGCCTCTGCCGCCCTCATCATGATTTTGGCGCAACATTTAAGTATAAATATGTGGGACGTCCCCAAAGTTTCACGGATTTCGATATCCTGGCAAAATGACATGATGACATGGTCCTGGTTCACATGCGCCGAGGGCAGGATTCAAGGAAGGATTATCGAGTGATGACCATTTGGAATCCGAGTTCTTTTTTGCTTAGATTATACGGTGTTGCGGGGCCGAACCATTTGTCAAATATTCTGTCCCAAGTACCGTCTATCCAGATATCCTGCAAAGATTCGTTGATCGCGCTTCGCCAGTTAGAATCATTCTCACGGATCGCAATGGCATAATACCCGCCGCCAAAAAAGTTTTCTTTAGGTAGAATAACATAGTCCTCGGGATACGGACATACGGCAAGCAAGCCTTTCAGAAGAATGAAATCAGCAATCAGTGCATCAATCTTGTCTTTTTGTAGTGCTATAAATGCGCTTTTGTAATTTTTAAATTCATTTACGATGCCGGCTGGTTGAACTTTCAAAAAGTTGTCGATGGCACCCGCACCTCTTGATGCCCCAACCTTTTTTTCATTCAGATCTTTTATGGAGGCAATTCGGGTTTCTTTTTTTACCATTGCGGTTTGAGGAGTGTAAAAATATCCGATTGAAAAATCGATAATGGCATCGCGCTTGCGATAGTGTGTCATGGCGGCTGCAATACAATCGACTCGATATTTTTGCAGCATCGGAATGCTTGTCGCATTTGTAACTTTTACGATTTTCAACTCAACTCCCAGTCGTTTTGCTATTTCCAAAGATATATCAACATCAAAGCCCACATGATTGCCTTTATGATCTCGAAATCCGAAATTCGGAACGTTTTCCTTAACCCCGACCCTCAAAACGCCTCGTTCCTTTACCGTTTCAAGGGTGGTTTTTTGGGATAGAATTCGTGTCAATATCCTTTTCAGATCCAGGGATTCTGAAAAGTGAGAATCAATCAGCTTTGCCAGCTGTGAAAGCTGATCTTTATGCCTTAAAGCCAACCGGATCGCTTCAATTTCTTTCGGTGAGCAGCGCGTCAGGTTTGCAACGGTTCGATGTTTTACCTTTCCCTTTTCACGGTAATTTTCGCGAAGCAAAACACGTGTATACTTCCCGTGACTTTTTGAGACGTCAATATACATGCAGCTTGATTCCGAGAAAAAACATTTTGAAAAAACGAGGTGATACCAATATATCGAAAATATCCAGGATTTTCAATTCTGATAGACCCTTGAAATTTTACTCAGTCGTTTAACCCCCCGCCCTCTGGGCGGGGTCAGAGTCATTTGGCTCTCCCTGAAAAATGCTTTTGAAATCGCGGTGGCGAAACCATGAATCAGGCGTAAGGCTCCAGCCTTTGGCCAGGATAGTCCGATTCAAGCGATTTCTTTACTTGTTCCTGTTGGGCCCATTTCCCCCTTCCTTTCAGTATTCTGACGGAACTATCTAATTTTGTTTGTTACAGCGACATTTTGCCCTGTAAAGAAACGGACCATAGCGTTCTTAAACTGAAAAATCCGAACTCAGAACCGTCAATCGCGGAAAAATTTTCGAATTCTGGTATTGGCCATGGAGACATCAAAAATATTTGTGTTTTATTAGAAGGTTATAGCCATCTGCGATAGTTATTAGTGGCTACAACCTAAACCAGGCAATAAAATA
The DNA here is from genome assembly GCA_019309565.1 of Deltaproteobacteria bacterium. GTDB lineage: Bacteria > Desulfobacterota > Desulfobacteria > Desulfobacterales > SURF-15 > JAFDFZ01. The sequence continues at coordinate 4,858 of JAFDFZ010000177.1, read as the reverse complement.
ACCTATTAAAAATACTATAAATATTTTTATTAACATAGAAAAATCGAAAAGTTAAAAAAAATCTAGGGGCTACAGATTGGAACCAATCCGTATGTCGGCGCAGAATGATTGCAAAATCGACATAATGCAACCGCATCGTTTAGTGGCCACATCGTTATAATTTTTTTTCGATATAATTTATTGATATAATAATGAAAAATATATAAATTAAACTTAGTGAACTCGATTTGTAATTTCTAAATTTTGTTTGACAGCCATTTTCCTGAACTTGATAATAGTATCATAAAAGGTCTGATTTCATACGATTGACTTTAAAATTTTACCCAACATCTTTATACAAAAAAGGAGGGGGTATCATGAAGAAATTGTTTATCTTTGGAATCATTTTTCTCTTGATGGTCGGTTTTGCCAACAACGGATTTTCAGCTTACCCTGAGAAAGAAGTCGAATGGATACTCTGGTCAAGCCCTGGGGGGGGCAGTGATACAACTGCCCGAACCGTCGGTATTCCTCTACGTCGTCTTTTAAAGCAACCCTTAATTATTCGGAATATGACCGGTGGAAGTGGAGCTAGGGCAATGACATATCTGCAGAATCAAAAGGCTGATGGCTACACATTGTTGTTTGTTACCAATACGCTTATTACAACGCTTGAACGCGGCACGGTTCCCTATAAACTCGAAGACTTTATACCGGTATTCTTGCTGAACCACGACGCACATCTTGTCGCCGTATCCGCAAAGAGCAAAACCAAAACCCTCGAAGATCTCGTCGCACTGGGAAAGGAAAGGCCGATTAAGTGGGGGATGACCCATTATGGGGGTACTGATCATGTGGCTTCTCATGTATTTGCCAAAAGCTTTGGCATTAAATATAGGCCGGTTGTGTATCAAGGCGGGGGAGAAGTAAAGGTCGCTGCCTTGAGCGGTGTACTAGATGCATTCATTACGAATACCACCCAGATTATGGGCCAAGTCGAAGCGGGAAATATCAAGATCTTGGCCGTAATGGCAGAGAAAAGATTGGCTACGTTACCGGATGTTCCCACTTTAAAAGAAAAAGGATACAATATTATTCTGGGTACATGGAGAGGTGTCTGTGTAAAGAAAGGTACAGACCCCGAAGTGGTAAAGACACTGGAGAAGTATTTCTCCAAGGCTACCGAGCATAAGGTCTATCAGGATTTTCTCAAAAACAATGCAATGGATTACAATGTTAAAAAGTCCGAGGCTTTTAAATCGTTCATTCTTAAAGAATATGATCTTTATAGCAAAGCGATTAAAGAAATTGGCGTAAGCAAGAAGAAATAATCATAATGGGGGAACGTGAGAAGATTTTTTCAGAAGATCTTCTCACGTTATTTAACATGTTGAGAAACAAAAACATTCATATTCCAGTAATATTCATTGCCTGCGCAGTTTTCTTTTTTGTTGTCAGTTTTTGGATCCCGACCGTCGAATTTGAAGCCAGTCAAATTAGTCCACGATTTTTCCCACAGATGCTTCTGAGTACTATTGTTTTACTAAACATTTTATTAATTTTTCAATCGAGGAAAAAAAAAGAGGGGCGTTTATCTACCAAGGAACCTGTGCATGCCCATACGATACGTTTCTTCGGAACTATTACTGCTGTGATTCTGTTTGTAATTTTATTCAATTGGGTTGGCGCTTATTTTGCAATATTTCTTTTTATGCTCGGATTCTTATTCATCTGGGAGGTCCGGAATCCACTGACACTTATTTTGACACCTTTCTTAACCAGTTTAGGTGTTTATCTCGTTTTTCATAAGCTGTTGGAAGTCCGATTACCGAAAGGTATCTTCGGGAGCTTTCTATAGAGGAAAATTTTTAGATGATCGAGAATATTTTCCTAGGCATTCAGGCCATAATAACGACTCCTTTTAATTTCCTGGCAATTCTATTTGGCGTGGTTTCCGGTGTGCTGATTGGTGCGCTTCCAGGGCTGACGTCCACAATGGGGGTGTCAATTATGTTGCCGTTTACCTTCATGCTGGAACCGATTCCGGGGATCGCTTTGCTGGTTGCTTTGTATTGTGGGTCTCAATACGGTGGATCGATTCCGGGAATACTTCTGAATACGCCCGGTACTTCAGAGGCAGCCGTAACGGCCATCGACGGTTATAAGCTTGCTCAAAAGGGGATGGCGGGTCAGGCCTTGGGAACCTCAGTGATTGCATCTGCTTGTGGGGGGCTTTTAGGGGTGATTCTGCTCATTATTTTTGCCCCTGCGGTCGCTAAAATTGCCATCTCTTTTGCCGCTCCTGAATATTTCTGCCTCGCATTATTCGGCATGAGCATGGTAGTGAACATCGAAGCAGGTTCCGAGTTGAAAAACATCATCGGCGGTATTACGGGTCTTTTCCTGGCAACCGTCGGCATTGATTCGTTGACCGGTTTCCCCCGGTTTACGTTCGGTAGTGTAAGTTTAACAGGTGGTATTAGCTTCATTCCGGTAATGATCGGTATATTTGCTGCTGCAGAGGTATTTCGACAGGCAGAATCGTGGTGCCGGCGGGAGTTTATGTTTGACGCAAATATCAGCAATTTGCCAGCGTTTAAGGATATCTGGAGACTTAAATGGAGTATGTTGCGATCAATCGGTATCGGTACATTGATTGGTGCACTGCCAGCTGCAGGAAGCACCCTTGCGACCTTTATTGCTTATAACGAAGCAAAGCGGTGGTCCAAGCAAAAAGAGAAATTTGGGACAGGTATTTTAGAAGGTGTTGCTGCACCAGAATCTGCCAATAATGCTGGCGCAGCGGGCGCCATGCTACCGACAATGACAGTTGGGATTCCCGGCAGTGCTGTAACAGCAGTGATTCTGGGAGGGTTGATGATTCATGGAATACGTCCGGGCCCTTTGCTCTTTGTGAATCAAGCCGATTTTGTCTATGCAATTTTTATGGGGATGGTCTTGTCCAATTTTTTATTTCTTATTCTGGGATTGTTCGGCGTTAAGGTTTTTGCCAATGTGTTGCGAGTTCCGTCATATATACTCAACGCTGTTATCATTGTGCTCTGCGTCGTCGGTTCCTTTGTATTGAGAAATAATATCGCCGACGTCTGGATTATGCTGATTTCCGGCATTATTGGCTACTTTATTAAAAAATCCGGCTTCTCACCGTTGCCCATTATTATAGGCATGGTTCTTGGTAAGACTTTTGAAGTCTCCTTTCGACAGACAATGGTTCTATTCGATAATGATTTAACCGTCTTTCTGAAAAGGCCCTATGCAGCAACCTTTCTTGCATTCACGCTGGTCTCTGCTTTTTGGACGCAAATTATATCCTTCTTGAAGCGGTTTAGAGAAAAGAGAACCAGCTAAGGTAATCTGCGAATTGGGTTTTTCTGTTAATCTATATAGAAATCGAAGAACAGATCCTTTGTGCGGCTATATTTTGAACACATCCGAGGAGTCATGTAAATGTATAATTTTGAAAATCTCGGCGAGCACCTATTAAGACCTTGCCTTTTTGAAATCGATTTGGATGCGTTGAGACACAATATTGATGAGATTCAAAAATATGTGGGTGAATCTGTAAAAGTGTTTGCCGTATTGAAATGTAATGCTTATGGATTTGGGCTTAAAGAAACGGCTCAAATCGTTGAAGAAACTTGTGCCTATGCTATTGCAGTTGCGGATTTGGCAGAGGCGATTTACTTAAGGCAAGCCGGAATCTCAAAGCCGATACTTGTATATTCCAATAACCTTCCGTCTGCTGCACCATTTTATATCGACTATAATTTGATTCCCACCATTGATAGCTTGGATTATGCACGAGCGTATTCGGAAGCTTCTTCCGATAGCTTAAAAGTATTTGTGAAGGTCGATACTGGCCGTTACAGAAACGGTGTTCTATTGAACAATGTCGTCTCCTTCTGTCAGAAGTTGTCGAGATTTGAAAACTTGACCATTGAAGGCATTTACACGCATCTGGATCGACTAGATATCGAGACGGATGAAGCATACGTGAGATGGCAATTTTCAAAATATACCGAAACTATTCAAGCCTTGGAAGAAAATGGCATTCATATTCCGATAAAAATTGCGGCAAGTTCAGCCGAAGTGCTTCAATTTCCCGATATGTGTCTGAATGCGATCGATGTGGGAAAGATCATATATGGGATCTATTTTCCCCGGAGTGCCAAGAATAAAATGGATCTGCAGCCCGTATTCAAGTCGCTTAAAACACGGCTCATTGCTAATAAGAAGGTACCTTTGGATCATCCATTCGCGTCCAATATTAACTTTAAGTTAAAGGATCATATGGCCATAGGCGTCATACCTATGGGATGGGGAGATGGTTTGCCCAGAACCCCTTTGAATGAAATGGAAGTACTCGTCAACGGGAAAAGAGTGAAAGTGATCGGCAGCATATATGTAGAGCACTCACGTATCGATTTGACGGAACTGCCGAATGCTCAAGTCGGCGATGAGGTGGTCATTGTAGGCACACAAAGAGGGCAAGATATTTCTTTTGAGGAAGTCGCCGACAGATGCAGCATGGGGGGCTCCGAACTGGCCAGAACAGTAAGAGAACAAATTCCTCGACTCTATTACAAATGCGGAAAACCGTATAAGTTGAAGACGATACTGAGGGAAAAACTCTATAACTTAAATGTTGCTCGAAAATCTGCTTGAGTAGTGCAAATCCTTATCAAATAGGTATTTCCGGTATCATAGTGCCTGTAGAGCCTCTCGCAACTCGTTTTTATATCGCTGAGGAGATTTAATAAAGCGGCCCATCCGGGGCAAATTTACAGGCGCAGTCGGTGAAAGGTAAGCGAAGGGCAGGCAATCGGCTAAAGATTTTGAGATCGAGCGATTTCAATAA
>JAFDFZ010000176.1 GCA_019309565.1 Deltaproteobacteria bacterium | reverse complement strand
GGAATCGTTCCTGGAACCGGTGAAGCGTTTCAACCGGAAGAGAGGCCCCGCCTGAAATGCAAAATCGAAGGCCCGATCGTGATGGGGGATGACGATCCGATGCTGTCAGCAACCGATGCAGAATGGTAGGCACCGCAATAAGAAAACAGCTCTCTTCGCATACTATGGCCTCGAGCAACTCCATTTCATCGAACTTTGACCACATTCGGATGGTAAGACCCGAATAGAGGGCGGCATTAAGCACGCAAGTCTGGCCGAAGATGTGAAACAGCGGCAACACGCATAAGGCCACGTAATTCGGCCGGGTCTCTCGCATGCCAGCAACGGTCATGGCATTGCTGGTCAGGTTGCCGTGGGAGAGCATGGCTCCTTTGGGAAGACCTGTGGTGCCACTCGTATATACGATGGCCCACGTATCTCCGTCGTTGACCGGATAGTCGGGAAATTCTTTTTCTTCGCCATCGGCAAAGAGCTCATCTAGAGCTATGAAGCCTTTTGCTGCGGGTATACCCGTTGCTATGAGAAGATTGATTTCAGGCAGTTCTCTCATGGCAAGGCGGGGTTGTTCCAGATGATCTACGCGACCGATGAAAACCCGGGCTGCAGAATCCTTGAAGATGTGTATCAGTTCTTGCTTTTGGTACATAAAATTTACCGGCACCACCACTGCCCCGATTTTGGCCAGGGCGTAGTATACAGCAACCCACTTTATTGAGTTGGGCATCATCAAAATGCAGACATCACCCGGACAGACGCCAGCCCTGGTCAAACCGTATGCCAGCCGGTTGACCCGTTTGTATAATTCGGTATAGGAAACCGTCTGCCGGCCGAAATGAATTGCCGGCTTGTCGCCGCTGTGATTGACTCCTTTGATTAGGAGCCGAGCGATGTTCATAGTGCTTCCTTTTTCGGAGAAGTCATTGAGGTACAGACGTCCCGGTAAAGCTAAATCCTATAAAAGCAGATGACAGAGAGTAAAAACCGAAAAGGCATTTAAGGAAAAATCCAAACCTGCAGTACCTATCCGATCCGAATACTCAGCCCGCCGTCAACCGGCAGAAGCACACCCGTTATGAACTGCGCTTCTTCGGATGCAAGAAACACAGCCGCTGCCGCAACGTCCCATGCTGTTCCCATCCTGCGTTTCAAGGGAACCTGCGCATCCCGTTCGCGACGGATGATCTCCCGATCAACTCCTCGCTCCCTGGCGCGCCTTTCTATTGCCATCGGCGTATCCATCAACCCGGGAAGTATGGCGTTGACCCTGACACCGTACTCAGCGTTTTCGATGGCAAGCGTGTGGGTCATGGCATTGATTCCTGCTTTTGAAATCTTGTATGCCAGAGTCCGTTTTGTGCAGATGGAAGCCGTTGAAGAGATGTTGATGATCACACCGGATCTTTGCTTCCTCATAACCGGCAGAACATGTTTGCAGGTTAAAAACATGCCCTTTAAGTTCACATCCATCAGGCGCTGCCAGTTTTCCTCCTTAAGATCAGTGATGCTGGCATCGCCTTCCGAGATACCCACGTTGTTGTGAAGAATATCGATCCGGCCGTATCGATTCACACAGCCGGCGGCAATCGCCCGGCAGTCGTGCTGGCTTGTAATGTCGGCCCTTAATGTTGATGCGCTGCCTCCTTCTTTCTTGATCATTGCAGCAGTTTCTTCAGCCGATTCCAGTCGGCTGTCGACCAGCAGCACGGTGGCACCTTCCCGGGCAAAACAGATGGCGGTTGCCCTGCCGTTTCCGATGGTCTCCCCCGGTGTTTGCCCGGCACCGACCACAATGGCTATTTTGTCTTTTAAACGCATGTGGCAATTCTCCTTTGTTCAGATCTCATCCCTGGGACTTATTTCCTGAATCTTGCATGAAAATTAATGAAAACTTAGGATTCCCCCCAAATTGAAAGAGTTTGCTTAAATTTGAGCTGTAATTCCAAGTATCTAAAAAGTAAACCCCGTCAGAGAACATCGTTCTCTGACGGGGTTTACTTATCATAATTTGGAAAACTTTCCGAATCATCATTTGATCGATTCCTTCCCGGTATGGATGGTTACTCCCGTCAGGACAGAAGGGGTTTAAATCCGGATGGATCTCAGCCTGAGTGTGTCGGCAAAATGACAGGCGGCAAAGTGCTCTTTGGCGATATTCCGGTACTGTGGTTCGTCGTTCTTGCAAATATCCCTTGAATAAATGCAGCGCGGGTGAAAATAACATCCAGAAGGAGGATTCAACGGACTGGGTACGTCACCTTCAAGCAGAATCTGTTCTGCTTTGTATCGAGGATCGGGAACCGGCACTGCAGACATCAGTGCTTCTGTATAGGGATGCTGCGGGTTGAGAAACAATTCCTGGGTGGCTGCCAGTTCGACGATTTTTCCAAGATACATCACCGCCACCCGGTCGCTTACGTATTTTATCAACGATAAATCATGGGCAATGAACAAATAGGTAAGACCGAATTGTTCCTGCAGATCTTGCAGAAGATTGATAACCTGGGCCTGGATGGATACGTCCAGCGCGGAGACGGGCTCATCTGCAACCGCCAGTTGCGGTTCCAGGGCAAGGGCGCGGGCGATACCGATGCGTTGACGCTGTCCGCCTGAGAACTGGTGCGGAAAGCGCCTCATGTGCTCCGGGCTTAAACCCACGGCATCAAGCAGATATTTGATTCGCTCTTCATATTCCGATCCTGTTGCAACCTTATGCACACGCAGCGGTTCGCCAACAATGGATGCCACGGTCATTCTGGGTTCAAGAGAAGAATATGGATCCTGAAAAATAATTTGCATCTCCTGTCTAAGCGTTTTCATTATATTCGCAGTTGCTGAAGATATATTGATTTCCTTATAGGCTTCCCCGGGAGCCGCAAGTTTTTTGCTGCGGAAAAAGATATCACCCGAGGTGGGTTCGATAAGCCGCAGAATGGATCTTCCCGTGGTGGTTTTACCGCAACCGCTTTCTCCCACAACACCAAGGGTTTTTTCCCGCTCGATCGTAAAGTCAATACCATTCACGGCGCGAACCACTCCGGCATCGGTATAAAAGTTCGTCTTAAGATTTCTAACCTCGATTAACAACGACATCTGATGATTTCCTGAGTTCTCTTTTCAATGATTATCGACAATCTGGCACAAGGCAAAGGAAGCCGGCATATAGAGCCGAAGCATCGGTTGTCGTGAGCTTACGGCTTTCTTATGTTTGAAGTTTCGGATCAAGAGAATCACGCAGCCCGTCTCCGGTCAGGTTAAACCCCAGGATGGCAAACATGATAAATAAACCTGAAAAAACCGCCTGCCAGGGAGTAAACAGCATGCTCTCAACACCATCTCTTAACATACGTCCCCAGCAGCGATAGAACTCTTCCTATACCGTCACTCAATCGGTTCCGTCTCAATGCACACATGATCCCCGTAGGGATGCCAATCAGACATGCGACGACGAGGCTGGCTCCTGCAAGTACCATGGAATACGGGAATACCTGCATGATCATCTTAGAGACGGGTTCATCGGTGATGATGGAATTGCCTAAATCTCCTCGAAGAAGGCCCCCGAGAAATGAAAAATACTGCACGTAAAGCGGTCTGTTAAGCCCCATCTGCTCTCGCAGCGCCCTTAAGGATTTCTCTGATGCCTGGTCCCCCAGAACAGCCATGGCCGGATCGGCCGGAAGCGTTCTCAGTGCCAAAAAGATTATGGTTACGATGACAAACAGCAAAGGTGTGGTTTGAAGAATTCTGCGGATAATGTAAGCAATCATCCTTTCGCCTCTCGATACTCATTGAAATGGAAAAAAACTGATACGGCAGCAGACACTGCCGTATCAGGGAACAATATCCAAGACGCTCAATGTTTCAATATGGCCGTTTTTTCCGTAATTTCATAGTTGTTATAAGATAGGGTTAACCATCTGTTCTTTAACTCACTGTTTCTCGATACGCTTGGCACCTCCTTATGGTTAAGGGATTAGACACGATTCACCTCACAACAAACAGTTTTCTCAATGTTTGCAAACACTTTGTTAATCTGACTGATGGTATCGGTATCTTCGATCATCACGGCAATTTGATGATCAGACAGGGTTTTCCCATGGGAGGATTCTTCCTTTATATTCACTATACGCGTTGCCGCATTCACCTGTCCACAAGGTGCTTTTTTCACTCTACAAATAGTGTGATAATTAAAGACGAGTCAGAACGAAGCCTTCACAGGAAAACGGTTGTATTATTGTATGGTTAAACCGATAACATGGCCTTTTGGACACTGTCAAGGCCTTAAATCATTTTGGATTCGTCGATTTCGATGCTATATTAGCCCAGCTGTTTTTATTGGAAAAATGGAGGATTCATGGGAAAAGAGTTTGCTGTGTCGGAAGAAGAAAAGAAAAATTTAGACAGACACTTGCCTCTCATCGCTACCATCAACAATCAGGAGCTGAGGAATAAGGTTTATGGCCTGTTGGCAAGGGCATTACGCGAAAGTCCATACCGCGATATCTGTGAAGTACCAAATTTCACGACAAAACTCATGGGAGGCCCAGATGATGAGACCTTCGTTAGGCATACCCGCACAGTGACCAATGCGGTGGTTGCATTTGCAAGAGAGTTCCAGTCGGCATACGGTTTTAACATTGATTATGATGTTCTGTTGGCAGGAGCCATTCTGCACGACATTGATAAGCTGCTGCTCTATGAGCGGAAAGGGAAGATTGTAGAGCTCACAGCAACGGGAGGCAAGAAAATCCATGGCCAATACGGGGCGCGGATGGCGGAAGATGCCGGCTTTCCAGAAGCGGTGGTGAACATCATCACAAGCCATTCCCCCACGGCAGGGGCCGTTCCACCGGCCAGCATAGAAGCGGTTATTGTTGGCTGTTGCGATGCCGGTGTTTTTCAATGCTATCGCCTGATGACAGGCAGAGGGCTTTGGCGAAAGTCTGAAAGCTTGGGGCCCGGCAATTTCAGGTGATCCCTGTTTTAACAGGCCAAAGAGAATGGTAAATGACCCCTGAGTCGAATAAAATTTTTGAAGGCAAAATAATCATACCGAAGCGCTTAGGCGGCAGCCAATCTGAAACATCGAACTTAAGGCACAGGGGAAGGGGTGCTAAGTGGTCGGGATCTTGATCCCCCTGATTTAATCGCTTTGTTAACCCTGAGTGTGCCGTCATCGAAGCTGGCAAAAGCAGGTGCAGGATTGATTCATAACGGGCATTTTCAAACAATAAAGATGTTGATAGAGCATGGCACGTTAGAGCAAAAGGAAAAGTATTTAAAAAAACTGCTTACGGGCGAATATCTTGCCGCTACCGCAATAACAGAGCCCACGGCAGGATCGAGCTTTTCAAACATGAAGACCACCATCAAAAAGAAGGGGGATGTTTATGTGCTAAATGGCGTAAAAACGCTTATAAACGATGCGGCAGAAGCGGATATTATGAATGTTTTCACCAAGAGACAGGAGGGAATCAGCGTCTTTCTGGTTGAGAAAAACACCCCGGAGCTTAACATTTTAAGAAAAATGGATCCAATTGGTATGAGAAGCTCACCGATATATGAATTTGAACTTAAAGATTGTGTCGTTTCCGCCAACCAGCTCATCGGCAAGGTGGGAGAGGGATTAAAAACTTTTTTTTCAGCCTTTAATTTCAGCCGCCTGGGAAATGCAAGCGCTGCGCTTGGCATAGCTCGGTCGGCCTTTGAAAAAACAGTCGCCTATTTGAAGCAAAGAACCGTAGGCACCAGGACCGCGGCTGAAATTCAGGGGCTGCGCTGGCAGCTGGCAGAAATAAGCACCCAACTTCAGGCCGCTCAATTGCTCAGAAACAGGGCAGCTTTCATGGAGGATCAGAAACAGGATATCAATCTTGTATCGTCACAGACCAAGCTTTTCTGCGTGGAAATCGCCCAACGGGCAGTGGGGGATTGTATCCAGGCAACCGGGCGTTATGGTTGTCTAAGAGATAACCTGTTCGACCTGTATCTTCGAGATGTTAAAGTCCTGGGAACTGCCGGAGGGTCTCTTGAAGTAATGAAAAACAATATTGCCAGGCATCTTTTTAGATAGGTCAAAGGGGTTTTTGCCCCTAACGTCTCGAGTGTTTGAGTAAATGAGTCGAATAATTTCGATTAGTTATTGTAACCAACAGGTGTTTTGAGTGTTCAGGGGTTCAGCGTTGGGGAGGTATCAGTGCTCAGGTTAAAGGTTATCGGTTCAAACCTGAACCCCGAACTCTGAACACTCGTGTAAGCTGAAACGGCGAAACAATGAGCATCCGGCTGTGGCAGAAAGCGCTGCCTTTGGAATAGCAGATCCCATCATGGAGGAGGAGATAGCCGTCGGGGTTGTTTTAAAACCCTCTGTAAAGGCAACTGCCGAGGAGATTATCACCTGGTGCGAGAAGAGGCTGCCAAAATATCTGTTGCCACGCTATATCGAGTTTTTTGAAAAACTGCCGAAATCAGCCACCGAAAAGGTGGCGACCTGGGATCGACAGAAACAAAATGCAAGATAGATCCGGCTGCGCGCGTCACTTTACCAGAGAATGGCCGTGATTGTTGGAGTTACAATATGTGCGGCATTTTTTCTATCGATACTTAAAAAACAGCCACAACAGCCAGATCAGCGAAAGCAACAGACAAATCGTCAAAAACACGATTTGTTCTGCTGTCATAGGCTGACACCTCCTTTCTTTACCATCGGTCAAAGCGAAACAGGGTTCACTCGGCCCCCGCAACTGCTTTTATCCCTTGACCCCTAAAGCTGCCGGCCTTAAAGCCGGCAGCAGGTTACAGTTTCAATACCACATATTGTGTGTATTGCCCGTATTGAACAAGAAGCAGCACACTTTCCGTACGCCTCGATATTTCA
>JAFDFZ010000175.1 GCA_019309565.1 Deltaproteobacteria bacterium | reverse complement strand
GCGGTTCAGGATGACCCATGGTTCCGGGACCATCCGGTGCGTGTCGAGTTCCTTCGCCACAAGAACACGGCCGTCACCGACAGGAATGAATCGATCGTGCGTGTGGTCACCGATGCCGCCCGCAGTTTGAGTTCGGGCCCGGTTTCGGTTTCCGGTGCCAGCTACGGGGCGGATATGGAGCTTTTCGTCAACCTGGCAAAAATTCCTACCGTGATTCTGGGCCCGGGCTCCATCGCCCAGGCGCACAAACCCGACGAGTTTGTCCCCATCGACGAGTATATCGAATGCATCAAACTTCTGGCCCTGAGCAGCTACCGGTGGTGCCGATAGCATGCGCGGGCGCCCCTGCGGATTCAGCCCCCAGTCTGTTCGACCGCTTCGATACAGGCCTCAACGATGTCCAAAGCCCGGTCCATTTCCGCCTTCGTGATGGTCAGCGGCGGTGTGAGGGTGATGATATTACCCATGGTTCAGCCCCTTTGAAAGTGCCCGGTACATGACTTCCTCTGCTTCCTCCGATGCGCGCTGCCGGGTGGATCTGTCTTTTACCAGCTCGATTCCCAGGAAAAGCCCCAACCCGCGTACATCGCCGATCAGGGGATGCCTGTCCATCATCGTTTTCATCCCTCCAAGTGCAATACGGCCCAATTCAGCGGAATGCTCCACCAGGCGATTTTTTTCAATATAGGAGATGGTGGCCAGAGCCGCTGCGCATGCAACCGGGTTTTTTTCATGGGTATAATGCCCCAGCGCGCGATCGGCGGCCACATCGAGATCTTCACGGGCAATCAGGGCGGCAAGCGGGAAGATACCGCCGCCGAGGCCCTTTCCGATCACCAGCATATCCGGCACCACCGCGAAATTTTCACAGGTAAACATCTTTCCGGTGCGTCCTAGAGCATGGGGGATTTCATCAAAAATCAACAATGCGCCGTGCCGATCGCAGGCCTTGCGGACGGTCTGCCAGAATTCGGCTTTTGGAATGTAAGGGGTGCTTCGGATCGGTTCGGCGATCACCGCCGCAATGTCCCCTTCTTTTTCCAGAATGTATTCGATATACCGGGCACACGTCAGATCACATCCCCCTCGGTCGTGACACCCAAATAAGCAGCGATATTCGTCCGGCGGCGGCACGTGTTCGGTGCCGGGCAGCATCGGGCCCATGTCCCTTCGAAACAGGGCCTCACCGCCGATGGAGATGGCATCCAGGGATGCGCCGTGAAAAGAGTCCCACATGGAGATGGTCTTGTGGCGGCCGGTGGCGATCCGGGCAAGCTTCATCGCCATGCCGATAGCCTCTGTTCCTCCCGGGCACAGCAGGCTTTTGTTCAGGTTTCCCGGGGCGATGTCGGCCAGTTTCGCAGCCAAATCCACGGCCACCCGGTTGGTGTAGCGGCGAGTGCAAAAGGAAAGAGCATCGAGCTGGGCCTTTATAGCGGCGATGACTTCAGGGTTGGAAAAGCCGACTTGATGGACGTTGTTTCCGTGAAAATCCATGTACCTGCGCCCCTGGAGATCCTCGATATAAATACCCTCACAGCCCTGCAATGCATTCAGACATGGAGTGGAGAGTGACTGCTTTAGAAAGTACCGGGCGTCTGTGCTCCTGCTGCCAGGCGATCCGTTTTTCCGAGATGTTGACATCTCCTTCGGACTGATGCAACCTATCCATGTTTCAAATCCTTTCATCTTTATAGATCGACATCCTTTCGCCACCGAACCCGGCGAGGGCCGTGGCACAAATCGCCGGGCCGGAGATCTACATGAGATATTCTAACGGCTCCGGAGACTCCAGTCAAAACAATTGATTTCATTCAAACGATAACCCCATGTTATATAACGTCCTGTTTTCCCGCAACTCCATGCTGGGAAGGGTGGCAAGAATACTAGAATAAGGGTGCGCCCTGGGAGATTGATCCATGATACTCGACTGATTCGCGGCCTTCCCCTCCCTGCCTTGATGAGGGATATTTCGTTGGGAGCTGAATACGCCGGAAGCTTATCCTAACCGTATTCCACTTCTTTTTTCAGGAGGTGGATCCTGCGGGGAATTTCGACTTCGACGTTTGCCGCATGAAGGAACTGTTGCACGTCGTTAGGGTTGTATTGGTCGATAATCATCTTCCGGCTTGTCCGGGTTGGGTATCAATATATAAATCAAATTAATTTTTTCACAGCTTCCATAACAGATTGTCCAAGGTTGATGCGTTGTTTTTTTGAATTCTTGGCATCGGTTTGACTGTCATCCCCAACTGTTTTTTTCAGCCCACAGCTATAACCTTCACTTATCAAACCTATGACAATTTTTGCTTTGACTGAATTATCGGTTTTGCCTATCTATTTTTAGTTTTCACCCAGACGCAGCTTACGTACTGTTAACCCTTTAACCGATGAAGAAAGGAGTGCGTCATGAAACGAAATGGAGTAATAATTGGGTGTCTTGTATCGCTGATAATTCTTGCTCTGGGGACACAGCCGGCGGTGGTGGAGGCAGTGGATCTGCCCTGCAGGACTGCAAAATTGATTGTCCCCTACAAGCCGGGAGGCGGCACCGACATCATCTTTCGGATCGTCGTCAATGCCGCCAACAAAGCCGGAGCCAAACCCTCGCTTCAGGTCATCAACATCGGCGGCCAAAGCGGCATGAAGGGGGCCAAGGAGGTACGTAGGGCCAAGCCCGACGGATGCACCTTGTTGGCCCACCATGAGGCGCTCATTACCAACTACGTCGCTCAGAAAAGCGACTTTACCTGGAATGCTTTCGAGCCGGTTTCGAACCTGACTTACACGCCGTATGTTCTGGGTGCACGGGGAGACACCCCGTATAACACCCTTAAAGAGCTGATTGCAGCTGCAAAAAAGTCCCCGGGCAAAATTTCCGTTGGTGTCGGGCTGGCTTCGACAAGCCATTTTCTAACCCTGATTCTGGAGCACCGCACCGGGATCAGGCTAAAAAATGTTCCCTATGACGGCACCAAAGCCAAGGTCAGTGCGCTGCTGGCCAAGACCATCGATTTGAGCGCCCTGGATGTGATTTCCGCAAAAAAGTATATCGCTCAGGGGTCTATCAAGATTCTGGCAAGTGCCACCGCAGTCCGGGATCCCCTGCTGCCCGAAGTACCCACCTTCAAGGAACAGGGCGTCGATCTTGTTTATGGATTGAACCGCGGCATTTACCTGCCCAAGGGCACACCGGCCGATATTGTCGAGCACTGGCAGGGCGTTTTCGCCACCGCGTCCAAGGATCCTTCCATCGTGGCCGAATTGAGTAAAAAGGGCAGCTCGGTAAGATATCTGGATGCAAAAGGGCTTAGGGAACTGATGACCGGACAGACGCAGGTTTTTCTGAAAATCGCAAAGGCGGTCGGACTGACCCAATAGCAAACGCGTGGGATATGTTCATCCGGCGGCGCATGGGATTTATTGATCGCCAATTGCCGGCATCGCCGGATGCCTTCGAATCTCATCCATTACATCGGGTGCAAACTCATGCGGCGCATTAACACGGACACCTTGATCGCAATCGTTTTGATCCTTGTGGGCATCACGTTTTTCATCGACACGTTTTACATTCGTGAAACACCGCTAGCCATCGTTAAATCCCGCACCTGGCCCCGCATAGTACTCTGCCTGTTGTTTATCTTTGCCGGTGTCTACCTGTTTCAGTCCCTGAAAAAAATATCCGGAACCCGGCCGCGGCGGCAGGGAGGCTTTAAACAGCGGGTGCTGGCCAACCGTAATGTCTTCTGGTGTTTCGGTCTCTTTGCCCTCTTTCTGTTGTCCCTGCCGTGGCTTGGAATGTTGATCGGCGGGGGGTTGTTCGTTTTCGCAACCCTGACCGCCATGGGGAGGAATGAACCCCGAAGTCATCTCATCAACGGACTTGTCGCGGTGTTGTCCATGGGGCTCATGTGGGGGCTTTTCACCTTCGGCCTGAATGTGATGCTGCCCCAGGGGGAAATACTGCGGGTATTCTGATTCACCCCTGCGACACCCGAAAGCTAGCGCAGGGGCAAGGTGATGAAGGAACCATATCATGCTCGCGGAACACATTTTGACGGTCGCCGCCTCGCTGTTTGAAATAAAGACCCTGGCGTTGATGTTCATCGGGGTGAGCGCGGGCCTGATGGCCGGTGCCATTCCTGGTTTCACCATTGTCATGGGGGTGGTACTGGTCCTGCCGTTTACCTTCGGCCTTACCGCCGTCCAGGGGCTGGCCACCATGATCGGTGTGCTGGTGGGAGGCCTGTCAGGCGGTCTGGTGTCGGGAATTCTGACCGGTATTCCGGGCACCCCTTCTTCGGTGGCGACCACCTTCGACGGGTTTCCCATGGCGCGAAACGGAAGGCCAGGTTTGGCCTTGGGCATCGGGATCTGGTCGTCATTTTTCGGTGGAATTATCGGATCCATTCTGCTGGCCGTGCTGGCACCGCAGCTTGCCCGTATCGGACTGGAATTCCAGCCGTGGGATTTCTTTTCCCTGGTGCTGTTTGCATTGACCATCACCGCGAGTTTAGCCGGCAAGGACATGATAAAAGGGATCCTCTCCGGCATCATCGGTCTGCTGATCGTCTGTATCGGAGAAGACAATATCAACGGGGTGGCCCGATTCACCTTCGGTATTGATGCCCTGGATCAGGGATTTGCATTTCTGCCCATCCTCATCGGGCTCTTTGCCTTCAGCCAGCTGCTAAATGATGTCCGCGATGCGGAAGCGGCACGGAATCCGATGATGTCCGGAACCCAGGCGGTTGCCGTCGAACACCTCAAAGCCATTGTCACGGTTTTGGGAAACTGGGTCAACCTGGTGCGCTCCTCGCTGATCGGCGTATTCATCGGTGTTTTACCGGCGGCCGGAACCACCGTCTCCAACATCATTGCCTATGATCAGGCGAAAAAAACATCAAATTATCCCGAACGATTCGGCACCGGTATCGCCGAGGGCATCGTCGCCTCCGAAGGCGCCAACAACGCCACCATGGGCGGAGCGCTGGTGACGATGATGGCGCTGGGAATTCCAGGCGATACGGTAACTGCTATCATGCTGGGAGCGCTTCTCATCCATGACGTGATCCCTTCACCCACCTTCATCGACGAGGAACCGACCCTGGCCTACAGTATCATCGGTGCGTTTTTCCTGGGCCACTTTATTATGATCGCCTTGCAGGCCGTTTGTCTCCGGGCCTTCGCCCGGGTCACCCGGGTGCCCATTTACCGGCTGGTGGGGGTTATTCTGGCTTACTGCGCAATCGGTGTCTTTGCGCTGAACAACATCGAATTCGACCTTTGGGTGCTCTTCGGTTTCGGGATTTTCGGATACATGGCACGCTCTCTCGGGTTCCCCTTGGCCCCCATGATTCTGGGTGTCGTCCTGGGGCCCATTGCCGAACTCTATATGGCCCGGGCTTTTTCCTTGAGCCACAATCCGATCCTGTTTTTTATCAGGCCCTGGTCCCTGTTTTTTCTGATACTGGCTGCTTTTTCGATTGTTTTTCCGTGGTACCAGAGGGCTCGAGGCAAAAGTACGTGGACTGCGGTGTTCATGCCATTTCTCGGAATAGCGCTCTCCGGCCCCTTGTTCATGATGAAGGAGCCGATCCGCATCGGTCTTGCCGCTATCCTGTTGATCGGTAGCATAGCAGTGTTGTGCCGGCGACTGCGACGGTCCGGGCATCCCCGCAATGACGCCGGCACCGGTTGAAGCTTCCTCTCGATGACCGGGGTGCATATCCCGAACCGCTCTTTTTAAAGACATAAAGAATATTCTGCCAAGGAAAAGGACCTCCATCATGCGGAACTTTGAACTTCCCGGCCGATCACCGGTGCTTTCGTTAAATGGTATGGCGGCCACATCCCATCCATTAGCCACCTTGACCGTTGTCAACGTGCCTCAGGACGGCGGCAACGCCATCGATGCGGCAATTGCCGCTGTTGCCGTCCTTTGTGTTGTGGAGCCCCAATCAACAGGCATCGGTGGCGACTGTTTTGCTCTCCTGTCTTTGGCCGGCAGCGATGAAGTGATCGCCTACACCGGATCCGGTCGTTCGCCGGCCGCTGCATCCGTGGAATGGTTCCAGGCAAACGGTATCGAAAAAATCCAGCAATGGAGTCCGCATGCGGTGACCGTTCCCGGGGCCGTGGACGCATGGGCGCGCCTGGTAGCCGACTACGGTACAAAAGACGTCGGGGAGCTTCTCCAGCCTGCCATCGCGTTTGCCCGAAACGGTTATCCTATAGCCGCACGCGTTGTACATGATTTCGCCATGAACAGATCCCCGCAAAGACGGGTGCGCCCTGGGATATTGAGCCGTGTGCCCTCCGATTTCTTTACGTGCCCTTATGCATGAGTTTTAGACGGCTCAGAGGGATTTGTGCGAAGGAGTCGCTGAGGATTCCCGGAGTGGTGGCAATGGAAAACACCCCGACTCCTCATTTAAATGAAATGACAAATTGTTATCAAATTTATGAAAATTATTATTTTGACTTATATTTAAAACCGAATAAAATTTCTCAAAAGATAAACAAATACTACTCCTGCAAGCGCGAGACAGACCTGCGCCTGCTTTCATGAAGCGGAGGAGAAAAACAATGAATATCAATAATCTACCGGATAACCCGTATCTGCTGTTGACCCCCGGGCCCCTGTCCACCTCCAAAACGGTCAAGGCGACCATGCTGCAGGACTGGTGTACCTGGGATGATGATTACAAAAATCTTGTGGAGGAGGTTCGATCAAGACTGATCCGGCTTGCCACTCAACGACCGGAGCAATATACAACCGTGCTGATGCAGGGGAGCGGCACTTTTTCGGTGGAAGCCATGATCGGAACGGCGGTGCCTCGCAACGGAAAACTTCTTGTGCTTACCAACGGGGCATACGGGAATCGAATAATTCAGATCGCCCGGTACTACAAGATCGATACGGTGGCTCTCGACAGCGGCGAGCTGGATCCTCCGGATCTGGAAAAACTGGAGAAGACTTTGGCCGGGGATCCGGAAATCACCCATGTGGCGGTGGTCCACTGCGAAACGACCACCGGTATGCTCAACCCCATCGAAGCCGTCGGAAGAACCGTCAAAAAATTCGGAAAAACCTATCTGGTTGATACCATGAGCAGCTTCGGTGGGGTACCAATGGATGTGGCGGATCTTGAAATCGACTTTTGTGTCAGCAGCGCCAACAAATGCATTCAGGGAGTCCCGGGTTTCTGTTTTGTCATCGCCAAACGGGCGGAACTGTTGAAGTGTGAAGGAAATGCCCGATCTTTATCGTTGGATCTTTTTGATCAGTGGAAGGCCATGGAGGTCGACAAAGGAAAATGGCGATACACCTCACCCACCCATGTAGTCCGAGCCTTCTACCAGGCTATGCAGGAGCTTGAAGAAGAAGGCGGTATTTCAAAGCGTCACGCACGGTATATAGAAAACCACCGCATCCTGGTGGATGGTATGCGGGCGCTCGGGTTCAAAACCCTCCTGCCGGATGCCTATCAGTCGCCCATCATTACCTCTTTCTACAGTCCGGAGGGCAAAAAGTACGACTTTCGATCCTTCTATAACAGGCTCAAGCAGAAAGGATTTGTCATATATCCCGGCAAAGTCTCAAAGATGAGTGCCTTTCGAATCGGCAATATCGGCCATGTTTTTCCGGACGATATGCGTCGACTGATCGAGGCGGTTGAGAAATCCATGTTCTGGAATGATTAGCATTAAAGGAGTGCCATTATGATTGTCGGTGTGTTAAAAGAAATCAAAGCCAACGAAAACCGGGCCGCCATGACCCCGGCGGGTGTGGAGATCATGACGCAGTCCGGGCATACGGTTCTGATCGAAAAAAATCTCGGTGTGGGCAGTGGCTTTGATGATGCCCACTATATTCAAGCCGGTGCAGAAATTGTCGACTCACCGGCCGAGATATATGCCCGTGCCGGGATGGTGATGCATGTGAAGGAACCGTTGCCATCGGAATATGACTTGATCCGGGAAAACCAGATCGTGTTCACCTATCTGCATTTGGCGGCGTCTGAAGAGCTTACGCAGGCTCTGATCAAAAGCGGATCCATCGACATCGCTTATGAAACCATTCAAAAGGCGGACGGCTCACTGCCGTTATTGACCCCTATGAGCGAGGTGGCCGGCCGGATGGCCATTCAGCAGGGAGCTAAATATTTGGAGATGGCTCACGGTGGAAACGGCGTGCTGCTGGGTGGCGTGCCAGGAGTCGATCCGGGGACCGTTTTGATCATCGGCGGTGGTGAGGTGGGAACCAATGCGGCTAAAATGGCCTGCGGTTTAGGCGCCAAAGTCTACATTCTCGATACCCGTCTGCAACGGCTTCGATATCTTTCCGACATCATGCCCAAGAACTGTTTCCCGCTTATGTCAAGTCCGGCTACAATCCGAAAACTGGTCCGGGAAGCGGATGTTATTGTCGGTGCAGTTCTCATTCCCGGCGCAAAAGCGCCCAAACTGGTAACCCGGGAGATGTTAAAAATCATGAAAAAGGGGGCGGTTATGGTAGATGTGGCCATCGACCAGGGAGGATGTTTTGAAACGTCCCGGCCCACCACCCACGTCGATCCGATTTACACCATCGACGGAGTGGTGCACTACTGCGTGACCAATATGCCGGGTGCTGTGGCTAAAACTTCCACTCAGGCGCTGACAAACGCTACCCTTCCCTATGCGCTTGAAATAGCAAACAGGGGTTGGGAAAATGCATGCAGAGAAAATCCCGAGATCAAACAAGGTGTTAATATCGTCAAGGGGAAAGTGACATGCAGGGGGGTGGCAGATGCATTCGGCATGGAGTACTTGCCAATCGACGCGCTTCTTTAACTGCACGGGCAAATTTTTCCGGATCGTTGTTCAGCTCATTCGTTCATTCGGAAGTTACCATTCTTGGGACAGAGGGCTTTAACGGTAGAAATCGTCTCCACTTGCCGTGTGGATGCATCGTTCCGCCTGAATAACCGTTCGGATCTGCCCAAGCGCACGGATGTCTTCCAAAGGGTTTCCCTTCACCTCGATGATATCGTCCAGCTTTCCCGGTTCCAGGGTGCCCGCGCGGTCTTCGAGCCCGCATACGTTTGCACCGTTTCGGGTGGCTGCGAAGAGCACCGCTTCAGCTGAAGCACCCATCTCCAAGATCAATGCAGCTTTGTCCGGATCTGTGACCTTTAGAAAAATTTCCATCGACACAAGATTGCAGGCCCCTCAAGACCAGCGACCAGAGGAAGCCTCTCTAAGGACTTTGCCGAGTCGGTCCGATATTTCTCCTATGAGGGCATCAGCGTCTTCAAAATCAAGACGCTTTTCGGAAATGTCAAAGGATATGATGATCTCTTCCATGGGTGGGAATTTAAGGTGTGTGGCGTTGAAAATCAAGCCGATTCCTGAAATTTACTATTTGCTGTTCGGTGTATCCACTGATTCGGAGGAGCCCCAGCAATTCACGGTGAACATGAAAACCGTTATGGCCTGGCGGCAAAGCTGGTTTCTTACCTGGCCAGAACCAAAACCAGGATTATCCTTCCAGGTATCAAGTACGGCTTTCTCCTTCTCGGCGCTAATCTGCTTGATTCCTCGTCCCGGATAAGTGGGCTTGTAATCTAAAAAAATTTGCTTGCCCATACCTTTTAGCTGACGCCGCTAGTCATAAATGGTAGTGTAATGAACACCTGCTACCTCAGCCGCTTGCTTGATTCCGATCTCAGCGGCACTGTCTAAAATGGCTAACTTCTGTTTTTGGCTAAATTGTCTTAATCCCATAACACTTTCTCCTTTCATTTTCGCTGAAGAAAGCGTTGCCCTGAAATTTCAAATTTTGTACGAATTCTTAATATCACAAACAAGTATGCTATTTTTGAATTATCCTTTTTTACAGGGAGTTTTATGACGATTCCCGGTATCAGCAGCAGTCCCGTCGAATACGGCAATGTGGACCGCATGGTAATGTATATCCTGGAAAGACGTGATAAACCAGCAGAGTTCATGCATTTGGCGGACCTATCCTTCTCCCCGTGCAGAGCGTGTGCCCATCTATGTGCAAAAGACAACTTATGCAAATTAGAGGATGATCTCAAACCGGTTTACCCCAGGCTCATAGAGACGGAGGCCATTGTTCTGGGAACCCCCTGCTACTTAGGCAATATGCTTTCCTTTGTAAATCGACAGAACCTTTCCAACCTACATACGATCCTAAGGATGGCCGAAAGTTCTTAGAGCGACAATCGAGCTGACCATATAAATGACTGCTCCCCATAGAAAGATATAATTTGGCAGCAATCCAAACTGTGCGATCCCCCAGCCGATCAAGGGACCTACAGACATACCAAAATCCATTGCCGTTGCATAGAGAGCCACGGATCGCGGACCGTTCTGACCCGCACGCACCGAGAGCAGTGTCATCAAAGCGGTCGTGCAAATAAAAATGATAAAAAGGAAAAGAATTAAAAAAATCGGTTTTGCCTGAACCGAAGCCATGAGTAACATCACAGTATTTAGTGGGAATAAGAAGCGAAGGGATCGTTGCCTTCCGATTCTGTCGGCTGCAGCTCCCAAAATCGGACTGCCGATTCCATCGATGAACCATCGCCACCCCAAAATGAAGCTAGTCAAGGTGGCAACACCGACGGTGTAGTTAAAAATTATAAAAGACTCACCAATCTGCGTTTTCAATACAAGACCCAGGGTGGAAATAATCATTCCGGGACCTACAATCCCTAATGTAAACCCTGAAAACATTATGCCCATGTGACCTTTCGATATCATCTTCTGGCTTAAGGCTTTTGGAATTCGGCTAATGCTCCTTTGGGATAGATATCCAAGAGGGGCTGCTGCAAGCGACAGAAGACCAATGCTCACCAGGGTGGCGGCAAATCCGAACATATCGTGGCATACTCCTCCAAGGAACACCCCCAGGGTCCTGAACATGGCATTAATCCCACGAAAATATCCCATGCGCTCACCAAGGTGAACATCTGCACCGCTGTGTACTGCTGTCATGACACCCGCCTGGCGAAGAAAAGAAAAAGATACTCCCCAGAGGATTCTTGCCACAAAAAAGACGACAAACAGGTTGGTGATCCCGTATATAACAGCTACCACAGAGCCGATCAAAAAGGCGAAAATGACCCAAAGAGGGCTCGGGTATCGGCGAAAGCAGTATTCTGCCAAATGATTGGTGAATAACCGTACCCATCGATTGATTGAAAGAAGAATCCCCACCTGGATGGGGGCGAGCCCTAGCTGCGGATAGTAGCTGGGCAAAAGTACATAGAGAAGAGAATCCCCCAGGGTCACGATAGATAAAGCCAGTGAAAAATAAACGACAGGTGAAGGAGGATGTTTCATGGAGAATAATTGAATATCTTATCAGGCAAGAAGCGCACCGGTTTCTTTGTCATAGAGGTGAGCTTTGGAAAGATCACACACCAGCTCTATGGTTTCCCCGGCCCTTGCTCGAGTTTTCGAGTTCACGCAGGCTATCAGATTTTGGTCGCCGAGTTTCAGCCTCAAATGTACATTTGCACCCATAGGTTCCACCATACTGATTTTCGTTCTGAAAATGCCTCCCCGAGATTTTTCACTGGCAAATTCCCTGTCTTCAATATCCTCCGGCCGGATACCGAGTACAATCTGATCAGCAGTATGCGCTGAAACCACTTCCATGCCTTTTGGAATCGCAGAAACAGGAAATCGAAATGCTCCGCTGTCTAAAAAGAGCTCTGCGCCATTTTGTACAGAACGGCATTCTATCAGGTTCATGGGAGGGCTTCCGATGAATCCTGCAACAAATATGTTTATCGGATGTTCGTAGATTTGCATCGGGGCGCCGATCTGCAGAATTCGTCCCTCTTTCATCACCGCCATACGGTCGGCAAGTGTCATGGCTTCCACTTGATCGTGGGTGACATAGATGATTGTGGTCTGTAGCCGATCATGGAGGCTGCGGATCTCCTCTCGCATGTTCAGCCGAAGTTTTGCGTCCAAATTGCTCAACGGCTCGTCAAACAGAAAAGCCTTTTCTTCAACATGATCGCCGCAATTGACAAAAAAATCGGGGGACAGGGGATCTCCCACCATTGCCTTGATCACCCGGTTTGTTCTCTTTTTGACGTATTCATTGATACCCGGTACCGGCAATACCTGGTGGGTGTCACTGATCACAAAAAAAGTCAGCGCGTCTCTTCCAAAGGGCATCCGGAATCGAACAGGCACACTTTTCTTTTCATTCAAACCATCTGGATCCACCCGATAGGCATAAACCGCCCCCGGCATAAGATTTTTGACGATTGCATGATGGTACAATACCGCTTTTTTTTCGACGATCCGCAGCCCTACTTTATTAGGAAGTCCAAAAACAGTGAGTACCCCTCGAGCCGGTATTGTCGTTTTCCAGTTTACAGCGATCGATCTGTCTGTTTATTAAGCTTTGCAAAATAGTATGTACATTTTATAAGGCATAGCAGGTTGTTTCTGTGCAGAAGAAAGAGCGAATTAAGTGTTTGGACTTTTGGAGTCGTCTCATATGAGACATTACTGCTTTCTTCAACTGGTTTTTAGACTCAATAACTTGGCGGCCGATGGCATGGTTTTTTAGATGATTCCATACCCACTCATCCGGATTCAGCTCCGGCGAATATGGCGGAAGGTAAAAAAGCCGCAATCGGTCTTTAACAGATTCTACAAATTTGGTCACTTTTTTGGCTCTATGGGCAGGATGACCATCAACAATTAGAAAAATCATATGCGGAACATTATAGATCAATCGTTTCAAAAACTCGATAAACGTTGCAGCTCCGACTCGGCCCTTGGTTACCATAAATCGCATCTGCCCTTTGGCGCTGATGGCCGATATCAAATTGAGTCCGAAGCGAGCACCCGTTGTAGATACGATGGGCGTGCTGCCTTTGATTGCCCAGGTCTTTCCAGAATGAAAGTCCGAACGCACTCCCGCTTCATCACCAAAAAATATTTCCGCTTTCAATCGTCTTGCCAAAGCTTTGACCTTAGGAAATTCTTCATTTATCCATCTCTCTACCGCCTCAGGATCCTGCTGGTAGGCGCGCCACATCGGCCTTTGCGCGCTCAGCCCCAGTTGGTTGAGCAGTCGGCTTACAGACGAACGACTCAGTTTAACACCGAATTTTCCTTCGATTGCTTTGGCAACCATAGCTGTCGTCCAAAGCGCAAAAGGAAACTTCAGTTGAAGCGGATTTTTCATCGTAACCGTGTCATAAACCCATCGAATAGCCCGGGCATCCAATTTGGGGGGTCTTCCACCACGTTTTCGCGCATCCAACGCCCCCCAGCCACCTTGTCTGTACCGCGCCAGCCAGCCATAAATGGTGCCGCGAGATATACCAAAGACGCGTGCAACAACTTCTGGGCTTTCTCCTTCTTGAACCGAATTGACTGCACGTTTTCGCAACTCTGTAAGGGCTTTGTGATCCAGCTTTCTAGCATCTTGTTTTCTCATACGGGTAGTATAACAAAATACCAAAAGATGTCAATATTATTTTGCAATGATTAGTAAGCCAACATATTTGCTTATCAGGGGATTTTAAAGGCCAAACGGTCTGATCTTACAGGCGGAGGATTATTAATGAGTATCGGCGGCTTCAGGGCTCTCAAAGGACCTCGGAAAGTAGACATCCGAATCAAGGGAGATCAACGCATTTTAGGTAGCAGTGATTTTGTAGAAAATGTTCTAAAGCCCGCCAAAGAAGAACTTAAACAGAAATACGATTTGATAGCCAAGGCCTATGATTTTTTCAAGCGTACCTTAGAGCCCCACTACCGGGAGAACATCTACCCCATCATCCAGAAATACCGGGAAAGTGCATTTGTTGAAATCGAAAGCCAGGTAAAGAAAATTCTAAACGAATACCTGCCCAATGCCAATATCATAATCATCATATCTACGGTAGGCACCCTGATGCTTCCAGAACATGGCGGCGGTTTAAATATCCCCAGTCCTTAATCCGCTATGCCGTCATGTTGAGCATTCTGGTCTTTATTTTCGGTTCAGGAGCGTATTTGAATATTCACGTCGGCCGGTTTCTTGAAATGTTCGGTCGTCTTACCGATCTGTTCGCCGATCGTTATTATCCCCCGGACATCTCCTATGTGCTTGACGGCCAGTACCTGTTCTATGTGATCGAAACCGTGGAGATGGCTTACCTGGGCGCCCTTTTCGGCATCCTGTTTTCCATCCCGTTGTCCTGGTTTGCATCCTTTAACATGTCTCCCAACCGGCGTTTTTTGTATCCTGCATCCCGCCTTTTTTTGATGAGCTGCCGGTCTGTGCATGAGATGATCTGGACCATTCTTTTCGTAACGATTTTAGGTTTCGGCATGCTTCCGGGCGTGCTGGCGTTAACCCTTTTCAGCATTGGGTTCACCGGAAAATTGTTTTCTGAGGAAATTGAAGCCATCAACCGGGGGCAGGTGGAAGCGATTCAGGCCACCGGGGCAAACCCCCTACAGGTGTTTATTTATGCAGTGCTGCCCCAGGTAAGGGTATGCTGGACGGGAATTTCCATTTACACCTGGGATGCAGCTTTTCGCGCCGCCACGGTGGTGGGATTTTTCGGTGCGGGGGGTATGGGATGGTATTTGCGCAGAACGGTACAGCAGGTGGAAACCACGCGGGTGGCGACTATTCTTTTGTCCATCATCGTGCTGGTGGTAATTTCGGAAATCACCTCGGCATGGGCCAGAAACAAAGTAAGCGGCAAAACAACTTGAATTAAAGCTTTGACTTGGAAGGCTGCTGGATATGGAAAATACCGGCATATACGTGTGCCCTACCTTTCCTCATCTAAAATCCAGGCAGCCACCTCGGGGTTTGACATCGGTCGGGCCGAAACAGGCCCCGGGCCGTATGCGTAAATCGGGATTTCCTGCTCGTAAGTGGAGCCGTGGGATCGTACGGCTACCTCCTGCCGGCTGTGCGGCAGGGCACCGAAAACCGTATTTTTGTCAGCCAGAACAAAGAGCTGTCCAATCCGATCCGGGTGCAGGTAGTACTGAGCGGCGGCTATAGAAGACGGCATAATCGTTTCCACACCTTTTTCCCCTTCCAGAAGGGAGATCACATCATCTTGCGCTTCCACATCATCCAGGTAAATATATGCAGCGCCGCCAAGGTTCTTGTGGTGAACCACGTGCCGGTCCTTTATTATCGGAATCGCGTTTCCCTTGATTCCGGCATCTTTAAGTATCCTGTTTAAATCCAAACCGTAAGTTTTCCGCTTCATTCCGTGATCGGCGGTTATCACCATTTCGATATCAGGAAAGGCATTTAGAATTTGGCCTGTCAATCGATCAAGTTCTTTTAAATTCCACTGGGCCTTCTCATCACCCGGAGCATATGTGTGGGTTACATAATCGGTTGTCGTGACATAGATCAGGTCCGGTAAGTCTTTGGAGAGAATTGATATAGCAGCTTTCAACAACCAGTGGTTCACCTCAACGGTATAAATGTCCGGGGGGGCTCCTATGCGGTTAACAAGTCCTGAAGAAGGCTTTTCCGCAGATTCAGCAATCACCGCCCCATCCTGAATCAAGGTTTTCAGCTTATCTTTTGCTGTCAAAAGCACGGATTTCTTTCCTTCCCGTGCCAACCGACGAAAAATCGTCTCAGTGAGGAGGAATTCCGAAGACTCCATGTAAACCTCTTGGTTCCTGGTGGAATCGAAGAAATAGTTGGATGTTATACCGTGCTTGTCGGGATAGCTGGCGGTAACAATGGTTGTGTTGTTGACATTTGTTACGGTAGGAACAACGGCCATGCCGGTTGTGCTGTATCCCTGTTCGGCAATCGCATCAAAATTCGGGGTTTCACTTTCCTGGATATATTCCGGTCCCATCCCGTCCAGGCAAATAATGACTTTTACATGCATTGGGTCAGTCTCTCTATGCTTTCTAGTCAAATAACGGCAACTCAGGCAACTGATCAAGGGATTCTATCACCGGAACCGAGCTTTCCACCTCCGGCCAGCTTCGTCTAACTGAACGATGTTTAATCCAGACAGGGTGCATGCCCGAGTTTTCGGCTCCGCAGATGTCGATCCGCCAGTCGTCTCCTACATAGACGGCTTCAGACGCCTCTATATTCAACCGATCCAGGCAGAGACGAAATGGAGCGGGATCTGGCTTGGGAGGTATGTCCCCCTCTCCAGCGACAACGATCGTTTCAAAAAACCGCATCAGGTCAGGAAAACGATAAGCCCGGTGGCTCTCGGATTCCCTCCCTCCCTGGGTATTGGTAATCATCGCCAGGTTATAGTTTGCGGAAAGCAATTTCAATACTTCTCTTGCTTCGGGAAACTCTCTTGTTTCCTCCGCCACTTTTTGCCAATAATCTTCTTGCCACCGGGAGATCTTTCGGGGGTCCACTTTTCTTCCAAAGCAGCGGTATACAACCGAAATGATGGCTTTTCGTGAAAAATTCGATTTTTCGTGAAACGACCTTCGAATGTTCCGATAAAGGGATATGAATTCCTCCCAGTCAGAAAGCTTAAGATCGCTGAAGATACACAGTTGAAGCTTCTTTTCTGCTGCTCGAAAGCCGTCTGCAGCATCCACCAGGGTTTGCCCGAAATCGAAAACAACAGCCTTTATCATTATCTTCCGTTCATCGCTACGGTATCCTGCAGCGCCGAATACGCGGAATCCCTGTCTCGCTCCGGCAATCTATCAGAGAGGGAATCCATTTGCTGTAAAACCCCCACTTATCAGGGAAAGGGTT
Source organism: Deltaproteobacteria bacterium (assembly GCA_019309565.1). GTDB lineage: Bacteria > Desulfobacterota > Desulfobacteria > Desulfobacterales > SURF-15 > JAFDFZ01. The sequence continues at coordinate 2,374 of JAFDFZ010000175.1, read as the reverse complement.
TTAATCCCTTCCCCATTTCGCCAGGTAAGGGCCGAATAGTTCTTCCTCTGTCGGGACGTATTCTTCAATGGGCACTGCAAGCAGTGTGTAGTTTAGGAAATGCCTCCAGTTCACGTTTTCGGTGGTGATGTTTCCCGCCCATGTTCCACAGCCAAGCGTATCTGTAAACGGAAGGCCGCTTCCCCAGCCCCCGCTGTTTGCATAAGAGTGCGGCATGTTGCAGACAACCCGACCCACGTTTGCTCGCAATGCAAGCTGCACGCGGCGCTCATCGCGTTCTGAATGAAGGGATACCGAATGGCCTTCGCCGGAAAATTTAAGGATTTTCTCCACGCGATCCAGCATCTCCTCAAAACTGCTCCACTTCCATACTGTCAGCACAGGAGAGATCTTTTCGCCTGAAAAACGATCCTCCGGACCGATCTTCTCCCCGAGCACCATTATAAACTTTGTATTCACGGGAACCGAAATTCCGGCCAACTCGGCGATAAAACGAGCATTCCTGGCCACGATCTCACGATTAAGAGTTTTCCCATCAGGCCACATGGTCTTGCGCAACTGTTCCCTTTCCTGGGAGCTGCAAAGGTATCCGCCTTCTTTTATAAGGCAATCCATCATCTGTGTGTAAATACCCTCATATATCGCCACAGCGTTTTCTGAGGAGCAGGATGCTGAATTATTGGCAGTCTTTGATAGCATTATCTTGTGAGCCACCGCGCTTGCATCGGCCGTTTCATCAACGATCGACACAACATTTCCGGCCCCCACGGTCTGGCTTGGCTTTCCGGCTGCATACACCACACTTACCAGTGCCGCCCCCCCGGTAGCCACCGCAAAATCACAGCAGGACATCAACTGTCGTGTCTTCTCATGGCTGGTGTGTTTTATGCACTGCAGCAGGTCGACGGGAGCGCCGATTTTCTTTAGCGCTTTCCTTCCGTATTCAACTGTCAGATAGGAGCTTCCTTGAGTTCTGGGATGAGGCGATACGATCATGGCATTTCGAGTCTTCAGTGTGCTCAACCCCAGGCAGCAGATGGTGGATTCCGGGTTGGTGCAGGGTACCACGTTTGCAATTACTCCCATGGGCTTGGCATATTTCCGGATCCCCCGGGCCTTATCCTCTTCTACAAGACCGCAGGTTTTCGCCCCCCGCTGATCCCACAGCGTCCCTAGTGTCTTTGTCTTTATTTTATTCAATTTATCTTCGTAAACACCGATTCCGGATTCATCCACAGCGAGCCTGGCAAGCGCTTTGCGCGTTTCTTCTTTCTGCCACTCCCATCCTACTGCCATCACCATTTCATCCACCTGCTGCTGGGACCAGAACCTCACTTCCTCAAACGCCTTTCTGGCCTTTTCGTACATTTCCTGAATGTTATCTTCCATATTGGAAACCTCCCTTCGATTATCGCCTGCCCCCCCTTCTGCTGGTACGCCGGGTTGCCTTCTTCTTTGGCAAGCTGTATTTAAAATAACTTCAATCGCTTTGCTTTCTTCAACCAGGTGCGTTCTATATAATAGTCTTGCGCCGCTCCTTGACAATGCAAACTATCAAAGGGCATCATACCGGCAATCATTTTTGCTGAAAGATTGACTCAAGCCGCCAATCATCTAATTAACTACCATGTTTCTTTGCTGCAGCCCGTCTATGCTGTGGGGTATTTTTATATGCCAGAACCCGAAATCTCATTTTCATATTAATTTTTTAAATAGGAGAATTTTAAACGATAAGTCAAACGAATATTTTTTATAAATTTAATAACATTATGTTATTGGTGCGGCTAAAATTTTCCCTATCCTTAACGTTGATTTTTTTACGGCAGAAAATGGAATTATGTGGTCCCAGCGTGGGAAACGGTTTGGTAATAAAAAGGCGGCCTTTCCGATTCGGTATTTGTGAATTTTAACCCTGAACGCGGAACGACGAACCGCTCAACCTAGGTTATATGTAGGTCAGCGGCTCTATGTTTTCCTGTCTACGAATCGCTTCCAAAAGACCCACCGTTCCGGTCATCATGTTATCTCCCCAGGGCGCTCCGAAGTGGATCGGCAGCCGCGACTGTAACAGCAGCCGCCGTTTCGGCCCTGTGGCTATGATAGCTTCTGTTGCCTTAAAGCCAAATGCCTTGCGGCTATAAGCCCCGTGGCCGCCTTGTTCTAGTATTTTCTTGTGCTCCAGTTTACCGTCGGCAAGTTCAACAATCAATGAATCAAGATGCTCAAGAGTTACATCACGTGTGTGATATTCAAAAGAGCCAGCAATTTCCTCACTACAAAGTGCAGCGGCCAGCGTGTGTGAGGTTGCCACATCCAGGATTATAATCTTCTTCTTTTGCAGGGCCTGTTTGTCCATGGATGCTCCCAGAATTGC
>JAFDFZ010000006.1 GCA_019309565.1 Deltaproteobacteria bacterium | reverse complement strand
AATGTGAGCGGGGTGTATGATCTCCAGCCGCTTCACTCCCAGACGCTTGGCTTGCTCCAGCATGGCTTTGTGATCCGGATCGTAAGGGAAATGTCCTGTGGCTACAACAAGGTCGTTATCAGCCGCTATTCTAAGAACTTCTGTCAGCTCCGGAAGCACTTTTCCGTTTTCGTCCAGCAACCGCAATCCCTGCCCCGACCAGTCGTCGAAGACCACCCGCCGATGATGGTATGAGTCCACCATGGGCATCCAGACATATTTGAAACCGGGAAACCCCAAGCAAGACCACCCGCCGATGATGGTATGAGTCCACCATGGGCATCCAGACATATTTGAAACCGGGAAACCCCAAGCATCGCCTGACCGCATCGGGATTGATTCCACCAACAGACTTGTTCAAGGTAATGCCGCCAAATATTTTCACGGGTTGAATATCATTCTCTTCGGCCCATTTATCAAGGTATTTCCGAACGAGTTGAATTCTTGATGCCGAGGGGGTGAACCACGTTTTGAAAACCACCGCCCGCATGCCGGCTTTGCTGTAATCAAAAGCGATTTCATCTTCAAGCATTAGCCTGTCAAACGGATCCGAGCCGCCGTGGGCATGACAGTCGACGGCGTTTCTTACAAGCGCGTCCACATCGCTTTCCGTAAATGTCACCCCAGCTAAAAACCGTGCATATTGGATGTTTACGAACTGGATCTGCTGCCTGATCAGAAACCGTTCCACTTCCTCGTTTATACCGGGAATATCAAACTTAACCAGTTTTCTAAGCCTTTGAATCCGGTCCTCGTCTACTTCTATTTTCAGTATGTCCTCTAATGTCATCTCTTCTCTAAACATTGAACCTCCTTACGGGTGCTCTGCTCGTGAAGCTGAACAAAATGCTTCGGGTAATCGTGTCTTGCGGTATGAAAATCGACCAGCACCGGTATCCCTTTTTCGTTGGCATGCAGCGCTTCGGTTAAAGCGGGCTCTACCTGCTCGGGTTCTGTTACACGTATTCCCTTACACCCCTGAGTTTCAGCCAGTGCCGAGAAATCCGGAGAAACCTTGAAATCGGTTCCCAGCCTGGGCTGATCTGTCAGCACCTGGTGATACTGAGGCCATCCCAGGCACTGATTATTCATTACCACCCAGGTAATGCCGCAGTTGCATTCCGCTGCCGTTGCCAATTCCATCATGGCCATCTGCAAGGCACCGTCTCCGGTAACGCACACCACCTTTTTGTCCGGTCGGCCAAGCTTAGCCCCGATGGTTCCGGCAACTCCAAACCCCATGGCGGTTTGCTCGGCCATAGGGACACAATCCCCCACATCCAGCACTTTATAATATGGCCAGTAATAACACCAGAGATCGGTGCCGCCGTTTTCCTTTACAAGAATGGTATCACGGCCAAATACTTTGTTGATAGCAGCAACAACCTGGGGCGGGCGAATGGGTTTTTGTTTCTGCTTGATTTCTTGTTCGATCGCTTTAAAATACCGGCTCTTTGCAGTCTTTATTTGCTCAATGCGAACCTTGCGTCGAACAGGCTCAACAATAGGTTCTAATTCATTGAAGATATCAGAAAGAGCAAGTGCAGCATCTCCAACCAAAGCAACATCCGGCCGCCAATTCATGGCTATGGTGTTGGGGTCGATATCCAGCTGGATAAGTTTAGCACCCTGCGGGAATAATTGCCATGATCCTGTGGAAAATGCTTCCAACCGGGATCCTATCGAGAAAATCACATCGGCTTTATCATAATAACTTTTGCCAACATCAGTGAAATAAAGCCCCACCTGCCCCAAAGCCAGATCGTGCGCTTCGGAAACAATCCCTCTTCAACCCGGTGTTGTAAAAACAGGGATGCCACCTGCCTCACTGAGCGCCTTTACCTGATTGGCAGCTTTTGATAAAATCGCACCACTGCCGCAAAGCATAAGCGGCCGCTCCGATTGGCTCAATACCCTGGCGGCGGCCCGAACGGACCCGGCATCCGGACGCATTCGATGCCGGCCGAGAAAGGTCTTATAATCGTCGATTTCAGTTACTCTTAACCCAATATCCGACAGAATCTCGATGAAAACAGCGCCCGGTTTTCCGTTAACCGCAAGCGCAAACGCCCGCTGCATAACCCAGGGGACCCTGGCAGGATCTGTAACACGTACTGCCCATTTGGTAACAGGACGCATGAGATTTTGTGCATCCAGTTCCTGGAAAGCACCCATACCCTCGCTTTTATTCTCTGTACCGCTTGCCAAAGCAATGATGGGAAAGCAACCCGTGGTGGCCTCCAGCAATCCCGTGACAAGATTCCCCGTGCCCGGTCCAGGGCTGGCATAACAGATGCCGATCTTGCCGGTAACACGCGCATATGCATACGCACAGGCAACAGCAGAAGCCTCGTGGCGGACCAGCACAAATTTGATTTTAGACTGAGAGGCCAGTTCCGGGAGCAATTGGCGGGTATCGCCGGGCAAACCAAATATATACTCAACACCTTCGGCCTGAAGGGCCTGAACAACCGAGTTCCAAGGTGTGGTTTTCATGGGCATTCCTCCTTTCGATATTCGGCGGCCATACACATAAAGATGGTTTGAAATTTGCGTCAATTCGATGCTACGCTGGTCGGTGTCCGGACGTCTGAGGTTGTGCGAGTGTTCAGGGGTTGTGTGTGTGTTCAGTGTTCAGCGGGCTACCTCCGCTCTGGCTCCGTCACTTGCTTCTCAAGTGACTTTTCCAGCCCGTTGAACATGTGGTGGATACACTCCTTGTATAGGCTGCTATACGAGCTGTAGACGGGCTGATCGATGTGCTCTTGAGCCTGGTGATGAAAAGGAAAACGCCTTCGTCTCGATCGCCGATCCCCACGCTTTGAAGACCACCGCCGAGAGTATCAATCCGCGTCCACCAGCAGCCGCGATAAATCCTCTTTCGTTCCTGAACTCTGAACCCCTGAACACTGAACACACACAACCCCTGAACACTGCAATCCGCCGCGAAACTTCTTTAACTCATCTACTCAAAAAAACCAAGCCTAAGAAGCTACGCTTTTCCCGAGAGTTTGCTCGGAAAAAATGGCCCCTTTGGGGCAGTTGAAATAAAAACCCAGTTGTAAGTGATCTAAAGTGCCTAAAGTTAAGGTATCGCTTCGCTCTTCCATTTTAAAAATAGATCAAATTCCTTAACTTTAGTTCACTTTAGCTCACTTTAAACTTTAGTTCACTATAAACGCTTATCAAAAGCATGTTATTCGATAACGACAACAAATTGTCGATAGATGTCGTTAAGCGCCTAAATGGATACTGCCAGGTGTAAGCCTTTCAAATGGTCAGGAAAGCCAAAGGCAAGGAAGGAGTGAAAAAAAAAGGGCATCTCCTCCAACTTTGAAGAGAGGCCCTTTTTACTTGATGGATAGCAACTAGACCACTTTAACATTCACTGCAGCCGGACCTTTTTTGCCCTGCTCGATGTCAAAGCTTACTCTTTCACCTTCATAAAGCGCCTTGAAACCGGTTGCATTGATTCCTGAATGATGAACGAACACATCCGGACCATCTTCCTGCTCGATGAAGCCATAGCCTTTAGTGCTATTAAACCATTTTACGATTCCATTAGCCATCGTGGGACCCTCCTTTCTTAAAAAAATTCTCATGGTTTCAAACTTCAGGTCGCCACTTTGTTAATGGATCGATTCCTTAAGAACGAAACCGGCTTGCCATAAAAGGCAGGCCTTTGTTGATTATGGGTATAATAACATCTTTTGAGATAAAATCAAGCTAAAAATGCGATAAATCAAGATGTTTTTTTACATTCGTTGGAAAGGGCATTCCAGTTAACGGAATTTAGAAAATTCATCCTAACCAGATGGGTTAAATGAATTTATACCACAACCCATAGGTATCCGTTTAATACGCGGTATTTGTGGATTTTAGCCCTGAACGCGGAACGATGAACCGCTCAACCTGGGATGTTTTGAAATTGGCTCTATAAGAAAAAAATTTTTTACACCAGGGTTTATCAACTGTTTTCGAAAAACATATGATCGATGTGTTGACTTCCCAAATCTTAAATTGTAAACAGAACATATAGCTTATTTACAATACTTCAAATGGTACGGGTCTGCCCGGCAATGGCCGGGGAACGGTTCATTGAGGCTCTCAAAAAACATAAAAAGATTCTCCCAAGCATTTGCCAGAACCAAACTGAAGAGACCATGCAGATGCTTTCGCATCCACATCAAACGCTCGATACCGGATTTTCCTCAGGCTTGTTTCCATAAGCAGAGTAAATAATGATAACAAGCGCTTTGTAGAAAAACTACATCAAAACATTGAAGAAAGCCGTTTTTCAAAATGAACTCTCTTTTAAGAAAGGAGGTAGCCATGTTGAATTATCGAACTTTTATTACAAGTTTTTTGGTTCTTTTCCTTTTTTGCTTTATCAATGGAGCACAAGAGGTTAGCGCCGGATATCCTGAAAAGGAAATCCGAATCATCACCTCCACAGGCCCAGGCGGTGGGGTTGATAGAATGGCTCGATCGGTTCAGAGATTTTTACCTGATATCCTGGGAGTTTCTGTGCTTGTTGAGAACAGAAAGGGTGCGGGAGGCAAAATTGGATTCAAGTACGTGATGAAACAGCCGCCGGATGGATACACCATCTGGGCTTACCATCAACCGGGTTTCACCAATATGATCAAAAAGAACCCGGGGCTTGCGAACCTGGATGATCTCGCATTCATCAATATTAACTGGATCGATCCCACTCTTCTTGCGGCACATAAGGATATGGGTTGGAAATCACTTGACGATTTCATTAAGGATGCAAAGAAAAACCCCGGAAAATACAGTTTTGCTGCTCCCGGCGCAAGCTCGGCGGGCGCTATTATGCCACAGATGTTGTTCAACAAATTGGGCCTAGATATTCGTATCGTAGCTTACGGAGGCGGGGGATCCGCGCGTGCCTCACTTATGGGCCATCATACCGATATGACCGCCGGGGGCGCAGCAGGCATGCTGGCGGTGGAGAAGGTCGCTGTGCCGTTAGGGGTGTTTTCCGATAAAAGAATTGCTTCATGGCCGGATGCTGTGCCTATCAACGAATCTCTTGCCAAATACAATATCAGAATGCCCAATGCAGGCTCTTACAGATTCTTTGCGGTTCATAGAAAATTTAAAGAGACATATCCTGATCGGTGGAAGATTCTTGTCGATGGGTTTAAAAAGCTGATTTTAGAGCACAAAGGATTTCAGGAATTCTGTGATAAAGGCGCCATTGGAAGAGATTGGTTTGGCCCGGAAAAGACACTGGAAATCGTAAAAGAGGTGGATGAAGCGTTCTTAAAGATCAAACTTCCTAAGTAGCCGTTTCAAACTGCCGGGATCGTGCCTCTTTAGGGTTCGAAGGCCGATCCCGCTAATATTTGTTTGGAGGAAACCCGTGTATTTCAAGACACGAAAAGGCCGTATCGAGATAGACCTTTCGCCGCTTTTGCTGTCAACGGGTATTCTTATTTGGGCACTTTACTATTATTTTTCAACGGTGCGCACTCCGGATGGAGGGGCTGAGTCCGTCCTTTTTATTCGCCCTCTTACGATTTTTCTGGCGGTGTGTTTTCCATTTGTCGTTCGAGGTTGTATCAGGGTGATCGTCCACGATAAAGTGATTATAGAAACAAAGCCGCAGGCTGATAAAAATGACAAGGATCGCGGATTCTTGGATAAGCGCAGGTTATTTTTTACTCTTTCATTGTTCGTTTACACGATAGGTCTCACTTTTTTGGGGTATTTTATTCCATCGGTCCTATTTGTATCCTCAGTATGTTTTTACCTTGGAGTTCGTAACCTATGGCTGCTCATCGGATTGCCTATCTTCCTTGCAGCATTTGTTTCTGTGGTATTTAAAGGGCTAATCCACGTGCCTGTCCCCATCTGGCCATGGTGAGACCAGGATTATTGGATACCATAAATCCACAGGGAAGAATATGATGGTAGATTGGGAAGCATTTGCCGGAGGGCTTCAGCTTATCGCCACATGGAAAACACCCGTGTTGGTTTTTGCAGGTATGATGACGGGTCTGATTTTCGGGGTGATTCCCGGGCTGACAAGTTCCATTGGGATCGCAATCATTCTGCCGGTTACCTTCCTGATGGAACCCATCGATGCCTTAGTACTGCTTACTTCGGTCTATACGGGAGGTCTGACCGGCGGCGGAATCACTGCAATTCTTATCAATACACCGGGAGCTCCCGGCGCCATCGCCACCACCTTTGACGGTTATCCCATGACCCAGAAGGGATTTCAGAACGAGGCGTTGGGTCTTCAAATAACATCTTCGGTGATTGGTGGGTTTTCCGGTTACATTTTTCTCCTTTTTTTCATCCATGCAATGGTTCGTTTTGCCCTGCAGTTCGGTCCTTCTGAAATGATTTTTTTAACCGTGTTCGTCCTGATAGTGATCGGAGCAGTCAGGGGCAGAAGCCTTGCGCGAACCCTTTTTATCGGGATTTTCGGACTTCTGGTTGGAACGATCGGAACAAGCGAGGTAACCGGTATCGTACGGGGTGCTATGGGCTTTGATGGCCTTGAGGATGGGATTCCCAGGGTTATATGCATTGTGGGACTCTTTGCAGTTCCAGAAATGCTGAACCTTATCACAAGGGGATTCATTGCCGACATCAACGTTGCAAGGGCACAGGATATCCGAAAACTGCTGAGGGGCGTACAAGACACCTTTCGGTATATAAAAACCATTATTAGGGGAGCTCTGATCGGTATTTCGATCGGAACGCTTCCGGCGGCGGGTTCCACAGTATCTTGCCTGCTAAGCTATTCTCAGGCCAAACGAGCAGCCAAAAAAAACCAGCACTTCGGCGAAGGGGAACCCGAAGGGATCGTTGCTGCCGAAACGGCCAATAACGCTTCGGAAGGAGGAGCAATGGCCATTTTGCTGGCGCTTGGTATTCCCGGCAGTGGTTCTACAGCAGTTCTAATAGCGGCATTTACGTTGCATGGCCTGGTACCCGGCCCCCGGCTTTTTCAGGATAACGCCGCAATGGTCTATGGGTTAATCGCGGCAAACCTATTTCAAATGCTAATTTTAGGATTTGCAGCGTTATTTGTAGCATTCTACCTGGCCCGAGTGGTGTTTGTACCAACCCGCATCCTGGCCCCTTGTCTGATGATAGTGATGGCAATGGGAGCTTACAGCGTTCGAAACATGTTTTTTGATGTCTATCTGCTGTTTTTTGTTGGAATTCTGGGATGGTTTTTTCGGCGGTACGACTTTCCGACTACAAGTTTTATTATAGGTTACATCTTGGGAAAAAATTTGGACATGGAATTTTACCGCTATGCCAGCCTTTTCGGATCCGATATTACCGTATTTTTGAAGCGTCCGATTTCTGCTGTTTTGTTTTTTATGACTTTACTGACTGTTGCTCTTCAGATCCATCGATACCGAAAGAGTGATTCATAAAAACCTTGAAAAAGGATTTATCCCTAAAACCGACAGGTCACAAAAAACAGAGGTGAAGACGCGATGAGCCAGTTAAAGCAATATCCATCTTTAAAGGAGGATTCTTGTGTCAGCCATTACAACCTTCTTGAGGAAATTCGCCATGGTTTTCAATTTCCCGAGAAGGTATTTCTTAAAGACCAAACCTTGCGGGAAGGAGAGCAGGCTGCGATGAGCGGTTTCAGTCTGCAGAATAAGATCGATATCGCCCGAATGCTCGATGATGTAGGAGTTCATTACATTCAGGTAGGATATCCAGGGCTTTCGGAATCCGAAAACCGGATGATAAAAACAATTGCCGGTCTCGGATTGAAAACCAAAGTCGGAGGCATTGCACTGGTCTACCTGCCTGAATGGAAAGAGCAAATCGAACAGGCTCTTGATACGGGTATTTCCTGGATTTCAGTTGCATACGGGCTTTCACCGGTGCGCTTGCAACATATGATGAAGGTTCCCTTGCAGGAAGCAGTTGACAGGATCCTGAATGCCACCGAGTGCGCCGCCCGCAAAGGACTGCATGTGCAGTTCAGCGCCACCGATACTACGCGTACGCCACTGGATACACTGCTCGATCTCTATCGAAGAGCCGTCGATGCCGGCGCGTCCATGGTCAGTGTTTCAGATACTGCAGGTGCGATGGGACCTACTGCCATGCGATATTTGGTGCGTAAATTGATAGACACCTTAGATGTTCCGGTTGGGGTGCACACTCACAATGACCTTGGACTGGCGATGGCAAATGCCATTGCTGCAATCGAGGCCGGCGCATCCCTGGTGGATGTGACCGTAAACGGAATCGGAGAACGTGCAGGGAATGCATCCCTAGATGAAGTGGCCACCGTGCTCACCCATGTATATGGATATGATCTGGGCTTGGACCTTAGAAAGATGAAAGTACTTTCTGAAAAGGTGGCTGAACTGAGTGGTATTCCGGTACCATCGACTAAACCTTTGGTTGGGGATAATGCTTTCACCCATACCCTGGGTGCTCATCAGTGGGGGGTGAGGCAGGCATGGTTTACCTATGAGCCGGTGCGGGCCGAAGCGGTGGGCAATATACGACGATTGCCGCTCGGGCGCCTGACCCATCATTTACTTGTCCGAGATAAACTTCGAGAAGCCGGGTTTTTTGACCTGAATGATGAAACCGTTAAACAGATTACAGAGGAAATCAGAGCACTTTCTGAAAAAGAAGCCAGATTTGTAACAGATAAGGAAATGGTTTGCATTGCGCGGAAAAAACTTGGGTAAGGAGATAGAGAAGGAGAAATCGTTTATGGGGATGACGCTTGCTGAAAAAATATTATCTAACCATATCGGCAGACAGGTCAAGGCCGGGGAAATCGTCGTATCGCGTATCGATGCCGCGGTATCTCATGACGCCAATCGCCCACTTGCTTTAGAGATGTTCTTTAAAATGAACGGCAAGAAACTTTTTGACCCCCAAAGGGTCTTTCAGATCATCGATCACCATTACCCGGCGCCCTCGGAGGCAAATGCGGCCGTTCATAAAAAATTGCGCGAATACACCTTACAGCTAGGATGCTCACTGTATGAAGGAGAAGGGATTTGCCATGTGGTAATGCCGGAAAAAGCTCATGTGCTCCCCGGAGAAGTGGTCATTGGAACCGATTCTCACACCTGTACATACGGTGCGCTCGGTGCATTTTCTACGGGAGTGGGATCAACCGACATGGGAGTAGCTTTGATCACCGGTACACTATGGTTCATGGTACCGGAGACTATTAAAATCAATGTTGTCGGCACCCTTCCCTCCGGGGTGTTTGCAAAAGACATTATTCTTCATATCATTGCATCTATGACTGCCGATGGCGCCACTTACAAGGCCGTAGAGTTTACCGGACCGATCATCGACGCCCTTTCTATGGACGGCCGGTTTACGCTCACCAACATGGTGGTGGAAATGGGAGCTAAGACCGGCATGATCGCACCGGACCGCAAAACACTTCAGTGGGTGGACCAACGAAACACGACTCGTTCGTTTGAACCGGTACTGCCTGATCCGGATGCCGAATATTCGGAAGAAATAACGTTTGATGTGTCTTCGCTGTCGCCTTATGTTGCAAAACCACATTATGTCGATAACGGAGTTCCCATAGAAGAAGTTATTGGAACTCCCATTACCCAGGGAAACTTATGTTCTTGTACGGCGGCTCGAATTGAAGATTTACGCATCGCTGCAAACATTCTAAAGGGACGCAAAATCGCATCCGGACTGCGGTTTATCGTGGTACCAGGCTCTCGAGAAGTACTAAAGAGAGCTTTAGACGAAGGGCTTATCAGCATTTTTGTGGATGCCGGCGCCTGTTTCCGCACCCCCAGTTGCAGCGGATGTTCCGGCGGAGGTGCGTTTGGCGTGCCAGCAGACGGTGATGTGGTTATCTCAACAGCCAACCGAAACTTCAAGGGCCGTCTGGGCAACCCGAATGCTTTTATATATCTGGCCTCCCCGGCAACGGTGGCAGCAAGCATGTTGGAAGGACGCATAGCGGACCCGCGTCATTATATCCGCACCGGCTCATTTTAAAGAAGGGAATCAGGAAATGAACATAGTAGAAGGAATCGCGCATGTTTTCGGAGATCATATAAATACGGATTACATTATTTCGGGGAAACACAAATCCCGGCTGACAGACATCAAACAGATGGTTCAATACCTTATGGAAGATATCCGTGCCGGGTTTTTTAGCGAAATTCAACCGGGAGACTTTATCGTTGCAGGGATCAATTTCGGATGCGGTTCTTCCAGGGAAACCGCGGCATGGGTGATCAAGGAAGCAGGCATTTCCGCTGTTCTTGCCAAAGGGTTTGCCAGAATATTTTTCCGGAATGCCATAAACATTGGTCTTCCTGCTCTTCGCGTCGATACCAGATCTATTCACCAGGGTGATCGGTTGCGAATCGACTTGAACAAGGGGAAGATCGAAAACCTGACAAGGGACGAAGCGCTAACCTGCCAGCCGCTGCCTCCTTTCATTCAAAAAATACTTGACGCCGGGGGTATGGAAAACTATTTTAAACTTCATTCTAAGTTTGAAGTTTAACAACTAAGGTTTCCCTGGGATATCCGCCTTTGAAATTTTTTTTCAACTTTGAACCAACATTGATCATTGTTTCGATTTCTCAGGTAAAGCGAGTGTTCAGGGGTTCAGCGTTCAGTACCGATAATCATCCATATGCAAATCCATGCCATACTTACGATCCTGTAAAAATCGCACCATGCCTCCCACCCCGGCAAACATCTCCGATGCCATTGCCATGTTCCCGATTCCCTTACCGTTCTTTCAAACCCAATATGGCCCTGGCCTCTTTCGGGCTGGCAATATCGCGGTCATATTCACGAGCGATGCGAACGATACGTTCAACAAACTGAGCATTTGTTTTAGCCAGCTCCCCGCGTCTGTAATAGATGTTATCCTCCATTCCCACACGAATATGGCCACCCATGATAAGACCCATCATGGACATCGGTAAATGACCCCTGCCAATCCCGATGACAGACCAGGTTGCGTTCTGCGGGATGTGTTCGTGCAAAAACAATAGAGATTTGGGTGTTGCAGGCGCCCCCCATGGGGTGCCCAAAACAAATTGAAAGTGAAGCGGCTCATCAAGTTTCCCTTCATCTCGCATCCGAAGAGCTGTGATGATCATCCCTGAATCAAATATTTCGATTTCAGGTTTAACCCCCTTCTCTTTCATCCTTTTGGCCGCTGCATCTAGAAACTCCGGAGGATTTATGAAAACCCCTCCTCCCAAATTGATCGATCCGGCATCAAGTGAAGCCAGCTCCGGTTCAAGCTCAAGAGAAATCAACCGATCTTCAATGGGGAGGTTTAGCCCCGCAATCCCCGAGGTGGTCAAACAGAGGATGAGATCGGTTTTTTCCCGCAAGGGGGTGACCACCTGTTGAAAGAGATCGTAGTTTTGAGTTCCCAATCCGGTTTTCGGGTCCCGCACATGAATATGGACGATGGCAGCCCCGGCGTTCCAGCATTCAATACATGACCGAGTAATTTCTTCAGGGGTGTACGGAATGTACGGTGCAATGTCTCGTGTAATACGGCTTCCGGTGATCGCTGCTGTAATGATGAGTTTTTCCATTCCCTGGTTTCCTCACTTTCTTGAATTTATCCGCTCTGGGCCTACCCTGTACAGGCATTTTCCAGAGCGAATGAGTCGATTATCTTTTTTCTCGAAACATGCCTTTTGTTAAAGAAATAATGGCCAGGATTGTGAGTACATAGAAAAAGGGTTGCATCGTTCACTGCATTGTTACCCGCCTCTGCTGCGCAATACCTTCCAAAGATCCATTGCCAAATCCCTGAGGATTGGTCAGTTTGAAGCGCAAAGCTGTTTATGCTTTCATAGCTGTTGCAGATCTGATGGAAATCGTTCTTCGATTAGATGAACGGCTGTTTCAAACGGTATAAATCCAATTAATGTATGATTTAAATCAAGGACATAATCAGATAAATGTCAAGAATTTTATGCTTAGACTTTGAGAAATGTCCAGACACATTATCTGGCTTGTCCTGCCGCAATGGTTGTGATAAAAAAGAAAATATTTAAAGTTTGAGGTTATTTAACCATGCCGAATCGGGCGAAAGACTGGTTTTCTCAGGCTGAAAGAGATCTTAAGCAGGCCGTTGATTCAAAGAAAGCGGGCCGTCACGAATGGGCATGTTTTGCCGCTCAGCAGTCAGCGGAAAAAGCTCTGAAAGCCCTTCATTTGAGCTGCCATCAGGAGGCCTGGGGCCATGTAGTGGCGCGTCTTCTAAGCGAACTTCCCCTATCGGTGCCGAACGATTTGATTGAAAAGGCAAAAGTTCTTGACAATTTTTATGTTCCAACCCGTTATCCGAATGGTCATCCGGAAGGTGCACCTTTTGAACATTACGGAACAATTCAAAGCGCAGAAGCGATAAAGTATGCCGGTGAGATCCTTGAATTCGTCCGTTCTCAAATGGCCGGATCGCAAAACCGTCGACGCTAGCGTCCGCCAATGGGTGAAACAGGTCGCCCTGAGCCATCCCGAACTGATACGGCTTGGCTATTTCGGCTCCTATGCGACAGAGCATTGGGGTGTGGGCAGCGATCTTGATATAGTAGCCATTGTAAAAGAGTCCACCGAGCCATTTCTGCGGCGTTCAGTGAAATGGGATCTATCCTCGCTTCCGGTGCCGGCCGATCTATTGATATATACCCTAAGGGAGTGGGAGCGTATGCAAGAAAAAGGTGGACGATTTATTGAAAGCCTGGAAAAACAGGTGGTCTGGGTTTATAATGAATCACATGTTAATCAAGATCCTCAAGGGCTTTCTTAATCCGGGTCATCCCCTCCTCAAGTTCTTCCTTAGAGCGGGTGAACGCGAGTCGAATATGCCCTTCTCCATTGCGTCCGAATTCCGATCCGCTTCTTACCAAAACGCCCCTGTCAGACAAATAGGCCAGCATCTGTTTGCTTGTCATCGATTGGCTGAACCTTGGGAATGAATAAAAGGCTCCCTGACACGGGGTTGAAGACAGTGTCTCAATTTCTTGAAGCTTCTGTTCAACCATCTGCCTTCTCTCATCGTAAGCGCTTCTCATCGATTCAACGCAGTCCTGCGGTCCTGTAAGGGCTGCCACGCAGGCTTTTTGAGAGGGTGTGTTCACACAGCTTACGATTGCCCGGTGGAATACCACCATCTGCCTGATAACGCTTGCATCTGCCACAAGGTATCCCACTCTCCAGCCGGTCATTGCGTATGTTTTTGAAAAACTGTTCAGCATTATGGCACGATCCTGGATTTCATCCACCTGGCAGATGGAAAAATGGGCGGTGTTTCCGAAAAGCAACTTGTGATAAACTTCGTCGACGATCAAAAACAGGTTATGGTAATGGGCGACACCGGCAAGGGCTCGTAGTTCCGTTTCACTGAGGACCGTACCGGTTGGATTGCAAGGGTTGGACAGAAATATCATCTTGGTGTGTTCTGTGATCTTCTCTGCAATGGCACTCAAATCAGGACGCAGCTCTGAAGTCAACGAGACATATACCGGTTTTCCGCCAAACAGGGTCACCGCATCGGCGTACCCGGAATAGTCCGGATCCAGGATCAACGCTTCATCTCCTTGATTGAGATAGGTGGCCGCAATAGTGTTAATCGCTTCGATACCACCGGTGGTAATCAGTACATTGTCTATTGTTCGATCAACACCGTAATCTCGCTTCAGTGCAAAACAAATTGCTTCTCTGAGCTCTTCGTCCCCGAAGGCGTTTCCATAATGCGTGTGGTTATCGCGCATGGCCTTGAAAGCGGCCTCCTGGATGTGTTCCGGTGTCGAAAAATCCGGCTCCCCAATATCCATGCGGATGGCTCCCTGCGGTATGACGATCTTCCTCTGTGAACGCTCTGAGCTGGAAATCTGTTTCACTCTTTCAGATACTTGTAACATGTTCTGCCTCCTGTCTCTTTTCCGCTGTTATGCTTTGTAAGGATTGGTGTCGGCTATAGAAAGTGATTTTTGTTTGTTTTTCCAGATAAGCAAACCAATGAAAACACCGGCTCCGAGTGCAAAACCACATCCGTAAACGTTCCTCCGATATCGATCCCCATTCTATAGCGATGGGGACAATCCCTGTGTTCCATTCAGACCAGCCTCCTTTTCGTCAGGTGTTAATTCCAACTGCCGTTAAAAGGGCCGCTTTTCCAGGGTGAAGTATCGGGCAAAAGCGTAATCCCCTTTTTCATACAAGTCTGCATAGTTTAAATGGTGTCTCTTGATAAAAACCCGAACCAGATCATATACGGTTATTGCCCATTTTCGAAGATATTTTATGTAGATATGAACAAAAAGGAGCAAGTCCGTTATAAGTGCCACAACCATATGGATCAGAAGCAAATTAAAATAGGCAGGCTCCGTCGTATCGTAAAATTCCAATGCCATCAACATACCGGTAACGGCCATCAGGGGCAGCATGCAAACGACATATAAATACCAGGCTTTCTGAGCCGTATTGAATTCACCGGTATATGGCATAGGGTTTTTCCGATGATCCCGCAGATGCTCGATAAGTTCCTTTACCCATTTTAAATCGTTCCTGTTCCATGAAAAGATCTTGCGGAACAGGCGGAAAAAATGGTGCCGGTCGATCATGTAATATAGAACCGGAAGAAAAATAAGAACCATGCCAAGTGCTCTGTGAACAACATCCAGCAGGGATACTTCAAATAGCGGTAGAAAATTTCGATAGTGTGATGTGATTATTCCCGTTGCTGCCAGTAAAAAAATAGTACAGGCAAGCAGCAGGTGAACCGCTTTTTCGCCTCTTCTGTAACTGTTCGCATAGTCTTTGTTTTCTTTTGTTACCTGCGGGCAGGCTTGAATACAGTTGTAACATCGTCTGCATTCGAGCCCAACGATATTTTCCAGTGCCATGGAGGTCCGCTGATTTTGTATGAACACAAACCGTTGTTTGTCTCTTACCACCGGACATGCATCCACACAGTTGCCACAGGCAAGGCACGCTCGATCCCCAACGGCTGTCTCGTAAAAGAAAAGTCTCGTATTTTTATTGACACCCTCTGAGAAAAGGCGCATCCGTGCCACAGGTGTCTGGTTCAAATCCAGTATTAAATCTCTTAAACTACTTCCCGGCTGCGGTTTGTTGGGCATTTTTATTACCTTGTATGAAAAGGGTTAACTCCAAATGATGACTCATGGAACGATAAATCTTAAAAATTTCACCAACCTCTCAATTAATTGAAAAACTTCCGAGACATTTAACTGAACTCGGTTGTAACCTGGGGATACAGCCGCTGGTAGGCCTCGGCATAAGCTTCTGTTTTCAATCCGATGTTGGGACCCGAGTTTCTTTTTGCCTGCACCCCTCGTCTTCGCGCCAGATCCAAATAGTACTGAACGAGATGCTCCTGGGCTCCCATGCTTTCCATGGCCTCTTTTTTTCGTTCGAATACAGGGGTGATATCAAGAAGTAAATCCACCTTGAAATCGCACTGCTCGGGTTGATGAGGCTCAAAGAGAAAAACAGGCGGTGCTCCGATCACATTTCCGGATGCAGGATAGCCAAGTGCCTGGGCATATACCCTGCATTTCAGCGTAATTTCCGCCGCAGCAGGATGATCGAAGTTATAGGGATCTGCCATGGCGTGGGTTAAAACAAAATCGGGTTGATATTCCCGGAATTCACCGACCACAGCATCTATTAGATCATCGGTAACTTTCAAAGGATAATCCCCCGCATCAAGGAAATGAATATCCGCACCAAGAATCTCTGCAGCTCGTATCGCCTCCTGCCGGCGTGCTTCTTTGATGCTTTCAAGTGTTGCGCCTTCTTTTTTCCACAACCGGGCCGATTCCCCTCGCTCTCCATACGAGAGGCAAATTACCCGAACCCGGTAACCCTTGTTTGCGTAAAGAGCAATCGCACCACCTGCTCGCCATACGAAATCCGCGGCATGGGCACTTACAACTAGCATGCTTGGTTGATGAGCCATAATCCCTCCTTTATACTGCCGCTCCTTTGGTTGCCTGTAATTCCTTGTATATATTTTCAACCTCAGATTTATCCATTTTCATCAATTTGTCGATTTTCTCTTTATATTTTCCGGCACGAATCTCCTCAAGCCTTTGCTTTAATTGAGGTGACTCCCCCACTATATGTCTGCCGTACAGCCGCCTAATAAGCAGTGCGATGTTAAAGGGAGCCAATTCCGCAGGACAACGGGCTGCGCACAGGCCGCATTGCACACATTCAATTGAAAGCTCCACCACCGCTTTAAAATCCCCTCTGATAGTAGCCGATATATAATTCATTACCTCCAGGTTCATGGGGCAAGACTTGGTGCATGTATTACAACCCATGCATCTGAGCAGTTCAGGATAGATAAGTGCAATGTTCAGATCATCCGGGGGAAGGTCTTTTAGAGTATATAGTGCCTTATTTGCCGGTGTATAAGGCAGTTGCACCAGATAGATCTCCGGCTCAACCACTGTCTGGCAAGCAAGACCGACGTTCAGTCGAAACTCTCCTTTTCTTCGGTAAATGGTGGCGCAGGCTCCACATACTCCGCCCCGGCAACCACAACCTCTTGTAAGTTTATATCCGGAATATTCAAGCGCCTTTTGAATGGTCAGCCCATTTGGAACCTCATAGCGTTTTCCCATAATGTAGATGGGAATCAATTTAATAATGCCATCCTTCATGTTCACAGCCCCCCCCTTTTTACTGGACCATCTTCTTTATAAGCAAATAAGACATTATGATCTCCTTATTGGAATGATGCTGGATGCTGGTTTCTGGCCTCCAGTTCGTAGGGCTCGTAGGGATAAGCCTACGCCTCTGAGAGATACTGGATTTTAAAAGGTAACTATCCTTATTTTATCCAGTATCAAGCATCAAATATCCAGCATCTTGCCGCATATGGCGCGGACGTTAATTAGATCTTTGAACCGAAACAGCGAGCTGCGGGGAATGCGCTCGCCCTGTTGAATCCCCGAAGGGCTGCGCAAAGCGCAATTCAATAGGGCTCGCTGTTTCGGTTCAGGTAATGTGTTGTACGGTGGTAAGCGCCTTTTCAAACCGATAGTCCGGAAGAATCAGTGGAGAAGTCTTTTCAGTCATACACCTCGTCTCCCTTAGCCGATGGTTATAATCGTCCAGATGCGCCAGTGTCAACCGACCGATGCGGATACTGGCGACCTTTTCCGCAGCGTGATTTCCTGCTCTGCGACCGAACACAAAAATATCCACAAGCGAGTTGGACCCCAACCGGTTGTAGCCGTGAACTCCGCCGGTAACTTCGCCTGCGGCCAGCAGGTTCGGAACCCCGGTTTCACAATTTACATTGATTTCAACGCCGCCGTTTTGATAGTGCTGTGTGGGATACACCAGGATGGGTTCCACAATCGGATTAATATTGTATTTTTGATACCGTCCATGGATGCCCGCAAAACGCCGCATAAACGTACCCGCACCGCAAGTCATGTCTATCAGAGGGGTATCCAGCCACGCACCAGTCATTCCGGTGGGAGTGACCACCCCTTTGCCCCTTTCTCCGCATTCACGTATAATGCAGGAAGCAACTGCATCTCTTGTTTCAAGCCGGTAAACGAACATCTCGCCTTCTGCATTCACCAGCTGGGCTCCCTGGGATCTCAGGGCCTCGGATATAAGCAACCCCAGCATCTGTTCCGGCCAGGCGGCACCGGTGGGATGATATTGAATGTAACCCGCATACAGAAGCCTTGCACCGGCTCGATATGCCATTATGATGCCGTCGGCGGTTGCACCATAATGATTGGACGTTGGAAAACCCTGAGGGTGAATCCGGCCGATTCCTCCGGTGGCCAGAATGGTTGCTCTGGCTTTCACCACATGATATTGTCCGGTATCCAGATTGAGCAGAACCGCTCCGGCGCATTGTCCGTTGTCGTCTAAAATCAATTCTACTGCGGGGCTGAATTCCTGCACCTGGATTTCCTTGTTTTGAATCTCATCTGCCAGAACACGCATAATTTCAAGCCCTGTCAGGTCCTTGACGGAGTGGGATCGCTTCCGGGAATGTCCGCCCGGCATGTGTGTTTCATATGAACCATCGGATAGCCGATCGAAATTTACTCCCAGGCTCGTAAGCCAGTCGACAATGAATGGCGCATCGGTCACCAGCGCTTCCACCAGGTCCGGTTTGTTTGAAAAACGCCCTCCCATCATCGTGTCGATCCAGTGGATATCCGGAGAGTCCTCCGGCATTGTGGCCGCCCCGATACCGCCTTCGGCCATAATGGTGTTGGAATCTGCAAGCCTGAGTTTCGTTGCAAGCAGTACACCGGCCCCTTTTTCTCTTGCCGTTAACGCCGCGGTGGCCCCGCCGCCGCCGCCGCCGATTACCAGCACATCGGTTTCAAAATCGATCTTTTTCAGATCAATATCCCCAGCATTCAGGCGACTTGGAGATGAGAGCAGATCGGCCAGTTCATTGGGCACCAAATCCCCTTTGTTTGGACCCAAAGGAATTTCCCGTTTTCCCCCCTGCCGGAAATCCGGATGATAGTTCCTCAGGATTTCGTCTTTTTCGTCGAAATCCAATCTTCTAAATTCCTTGCCCAGGCGAGCTTTTCGGGTAGCCTCCACTTTCTTTAAAGATTCTTGCATTTCCATGGGATAAGGCACATCATCACCTCCATTTAAATTTGTTGTCCCCATCGGGAATGGGAGAAAAACCCTTGCCTTTACCCCGTAGTTGCATAAAATACATGGCAAAATGCGCCTGGAACACGATCAAACCCAGCTTACAGGTTTCAGACAAAAGCTGTTATTCAACAACGGGGTTTTGCAAAGACTTCAGTTTGATTTCTTCCATACAGGATACGAGAATTCAAGGATTCAGGGGGTCAGGGGTTGTACGTATGACGATCTGTTTCGCTTGACCCCTGGAATCCTCGACCCATTGAACCCTAAGACAACCTGCTTGAAACCGGTACGTAGCTTATTTTGTATAGTTATATATACAAGTAACAAAGAGGCTGTCAAGACCATAGAAAATATTTCAATACGCAAACAGGATGTCTGATTTTTTCATAAAAACACCGTTTTTCCATATCAAGTTCCGTCTGAAGCCTATAAACAGTCCTGCCTCGTGTGATAGAGACATTGTTATGTGATTTTTGGATATTACCATTTGTGAATTGCGGAGCATCAGAAATAGAAGCAGTATTGAAATTTTTGGTTGACAATTTACGCATTTTTAATAAATTGGTTTTGTCATTCTGATTGAAAATTTGATAACAAAAAATCAACTAAACTCTCCGTTCACAAGCCTATTGATAAAAGTGTAAAGCTTGGCATTCCAATATAGCAGTTGATAAAATATGATATGGGCAGAACATGGAAATCAGATTAAGAGCCCATGGAGCGTATTGCTATCAGTATCATGGTGTAATAACCCCCGAGTACAGGAAATAGCCAATACAGGTCAAATTCAATTAAACTTTCGATTTTAGTTAAATTCCACGGACGTCAGCACAAAGCATGTTTTTTAATTAGCAAATATAAACCAGTTGCCATGGAGGTTGAATGTTATCGAACGCAAGCGTACAGACAAGAAAAAGAAATTAACTTTTTGAGGACAGGGTTAAGAGAAAGGGGGTGATAATAAAAAAATTGTTTTGGAAAATTGGCTTTGGTTTGGCTTAAACGTTAACTGAACGAATCCCAGATCTTAAGGGAGGTGCAGCGATGAAAAAAAGTGTATTTTTTATACTAAGTGTGGCTTTGTTCATCTCTATCATAGCAGGGATTTCAGGATGGATAGCACCGGCCAGTGCGGAAATTAGATGGAAATATCAATCTATGTGGGTTCCCTCCATTACGCTTTGGAGGGGGGATAAGTACTTTGGTGATCTATTGAACATCCTGGCAGCCGGTGAGCTTAAAATCAAATACTTCCCTGGTGGTACACTGGTAAAAACCTCCAATGAAATATTTGACGCTGTACAAAAGGGAAGCTTGCAGATGGCTACCGACTGGCCGAGTTATTGGGAGGGTAAAAATACAGCTTTCGGCCTCATCACGTCTACCCCTGTGTGGCTAACCCCCGGCGATTACATGCTCTGGTTCTGGCAGGGGGGTGGTCTTGAATTGGCTCAAGAATTGTATGCCAAGTATGGTCTCGTCTGGTATCCCCATTCAGTAACCGGTCCGGAGTCGGGTCAGCGTTCTAACAAGCCTATTTACACGGGCGATGATTATAGAGGTGTGAAAATGAGGCAGTGTGGTCGAGTCCAAGCCCAGATCCTCAGAGATCTTGGCGGTGCCGCAATTTTCATGCCTGGAGCAGAAATATATCTGGCTCTTTCCAGGGGTACGATAGATGCTGGTGAGTTTTCCGTGCCAGAATGTGACTGGTCAATGGGTTTCCATGAAGTCACCAAGTACTGGGTTCTCCCAGGTTGGCATCAACCGGGCCCGGTTTCCGGGGTTATGATCAACAAGAAAGCCTTTGACAAACTTCCGGATAGAATCAAGTTCCTATTTAAAGAAGCGGCAATGGCGACCATGATGTGGAGCTGGACCTATTTTGAATACAGCGCTGGAGAGTATACTAGAAAATTCAAGGAGGCGGGGATTAAATATACCATATTAGACAAAGCCACTGTCGACAAAATCCATGAACTCGCTTACAAATATATGCTTGAGGATGCCGAGAAAAACCCCGATTATGCAAAGATCGCTTTCTCGCAAGCAAAGTACTTCAAGGATATTGAAGAGTGGAGGACCATCCAGTCGCCATTCACATGGGGCCGCACACCACCTAAAATAGACGAGCTCTATGCGAAACTGGAAGCTATTGCCAAAAAACACGGCGTGTATGACTCCGTGATAAAACTTGAAAGAGCTGTTCGCAAAAGAATGGAAAACCAGGAGTTCTGGAAGCTCGGAACACCGTACATAGAAAATCCCGTTACCCCAAAAAAATAAATTAATGATTCATGGGAGCATTGAAACAAATCCCATGAAATTTTACTGCGTTGTATGAAGCTCTCAGAAGGATATTTGCCTTCTGAGAGCTTCAAGCAGGGAGGTTTATTGTGAAAGAAATCAAGGCAATTGTCAAGATTCTTGATAACATCTCCGAATGGAGTGGTAAAGTTTTCAGCTGGTTCATCATCACCATTATTGCTTTGTCGCTCTATGAGGTGTTCACCAGAAGGCTGTTGGGCAGGCCCACTATCTGGACCCACGAGATAATCGCTTATTGTTTTTGTGGGGCAGTTCTGCTTACAATTGGCTATACTTTGAAATACAGAGCACACGCCAATGTGGACATTATTTACGAGAATTTATCTCCCAAGACACAAGCGATTTTAGACCTTATTACCTACACTGTTTTTCTTGGCATCTTTACTGTCGTTTTACTATATGAAGGAGTAAAATTTGCCGCCACCTCTTGGGCAATGCTGGAAAGAACCCCGAGTGCTTTTAATTTTTATATCTTCCCCGCAAAAACCCTGCTACCTGTCGGATTTTTTTTGTTGGCTCTTCAAATGACCTCAGATATCATTAAAAAAGTCGTTTTTTTGCTTAAAGGAGAGCGCTTATGATCGATATAAACCCTGTAGTTGTAACAATTCTAATGTTTGGTGGAATTATCGTGGGGCTTGCATTGGGGCATCCGATTGCATTTATCCTGGGAGGAGTTGCAGCGATATTTGGATTTGTAGGATGGGGGCCTGAATCCTTGTATCTTTTTACGGGCAGGGTATTCGATGCGGTAACCAATCATATTCTTATTGCTATCGCCAATTTTATTCTCATGGCATCCTTTCTGGGTAAATCCGGTATTTCTGAACGAATATTTCGCTCTATGATGTATCTATTCGGTCCGATGAATGGAGCGATAGCATTGGCAGCTATCGTCTGGTGCGCGCTTGAGGCTGCCTGCACAGGAGTCATTGGGGCTAGCGTGGTCAGCATGACGATTCTGGCCATGCCTGTCATGCTGAAGTACCATTATGACAAATATCTTTCTTGTGGCTCCATTGCTGCGGGAGGCTCGCTAAGTATTCTTATCCCTCCAAGTATAATGTTAGTAATGATGTCAGATCAGTCTGGCGTATCGGTGGGAAAATTGTTTGCTGGGGGTGTCCTTCCGGGTGTTATTTTAGCGCTCTTATTTTTTATATATATTGTGCTGATAACAAACCTGAATCCTAAAAAAGGTCCTGCACTTCCGCTGGAAGAAAGGGCAGCGCTCACAATCGGACAAAAGATCCGATATATTCTTGTGAATCTAGTTCCAGCAGGTATTCTTGTTCTTGGTGTTCTGGGTTCAATATGGACCGGGATTGCCACACCAACAGAGGCTTCGGGCGTAGGAGCCTTTATCTCTTTTATTTTTATGATCATCTATGAAGGTTTTAACTGGAAAGTGTTTCTGGATTGTATCTGGTCTGCAGCGAAAACCAATTGTATGGTCATGACAATCATTATTGGGGCTTCGGTCTTTACAGCTGTATTCCTTGGTCTGGGCGGAGGGGATGTGGTAACGGATGCTATATATGGCTTCAGTTTTTTAGGAAAATGGGGAATGCTCGGTATTATGATGTTCATTGTCTTCATCATGGGTTTTCTTATAGACTGGATTGCAATTGTATATATTACTTTTCCGATTTTTTTGCCGATTGCCAGTGAGCTAGGATTCAATAAAATTTGGTTTATTATCATGATTGCAGTCAACCTACAGGTGTCTTTTCTGTCCCCGCCATTTGGTTACGCCTTATTCTACATGAAGACAACGGTTCCCCCTGGAATAAAATTGATAGATATTTACAAATCTGTTATTCCTTTTATTATCATCCAATTAATAGGGCTTGGAATCCTCTGGATTTATCCTCAGTTCGCAACTTACTTACCCAGTGTAATAATAGAGTGAAGATAACGGTTTAGCTATTAAGGCGAAACTATAGAACACCTAAAGATTTTAAAAAAGTAACATTTTAGCCCTTTGAAGAACTAGAGTTATGGATTGCCCGGTCCCGTAACCGGTGAAATTCACTTTTGGAACCGGGAAACTGTTGGAGAAAATTAGGGTCAGTCCTTATTTTCGAGTTTTTCCAGCTGAAACAAAAGTAATTTCAACGGATACGGAACATCTTTTCAAACAGCAAAATTGGTAACGAAAAAACGGAATCCATCGCAATGAAAATGGAGAAAATTGTTATAATTCTTGTTGTGCCCAAATGACGTTGTGCTTAAATCATTCCAAATGAAGTCAAAAATGATGGTTAGAATGGAACATCACATCACCCAGAGCCGATTATCAACATTATTAGTCGGTGTTTTCCTTGTATCGTTCAGCTTGCTGGCTTTCGAGATCGCATTGGCGCGTTTATTGTCTGTGATATTGTCTTATCATTATGTGTTTGCCGTGGTTTCATTATCTTTGTTTGGAATAGGGATTGGTGGTATTTTTATTCATTTCTCTCAGAAGAAGACACCGGATAAAGCCCAGTTATTTCATTCTCTATCTTTGTTTTCCGGCTTTTGTTCCTTAGCGATGACTTTGTCGCCTTTGGTCGCCATCCAGGTTGGTCATTTAGAGACTGTGGGCACCAACATCTTTTTATATTGGGTCATCTTTATTTTCCCGTTTGTTTTTGGAGGCATGTTTCTGGCAAAGGTTTTTAGCTCCTTTCCTGCATTAGGTTCTATGATCTATGGTTCAGACTTGATTGGTGCGGCCTCGGCTTGCCTTGGGGTTGTTCTTGCCTTGAACATTTTCAGTCCTGTTTGCGCAATTTTCTTCTTTGCTGGGGTGACATCCATATCAAGCGTTTTATTTTCTTTTAACCGAAATACTGCTTAATAGGTTTTGAAAATATGGGTCTTTCTTTTTAATCAAGGTTCAATCAAACAACTTTGATTTTGGCTTATTGTAGCGAAGCATTTAAGGAAAAGGTTAATGAGGATAAATTGTGTGAAGATATTAAGTATTGTCAGTTTACTGATTTCTTCCACCTTGTTTTGCCTAAACCTCTCCGGTTTGTATAGACCGAAACCTGCCATAGGAAAGAATCCTGAAAAGGAAATTCACCATGCTTTATACGGTCCTCAACAGGGAAAAATTATCGAAACGCGATGGAGTGCCTTTGGTCAAACAGATTTAGTGCGGTATGACAACAGCCCTGAATATATGGATATCTATGTTGATGGAACCGCTGGAACTCCAATGTTCAAATTCAACGGGGATTTAAGCAATCCAGATTCAGTGGTAAACAGGTTAAAGATTGAATTTCCAGGATATTTTCCCTTTATGTTTTTAAAAGACGGTGAAAAAGATTCGGCTCTTATCATCGGCCCCGGTGGCGGAAGAGACATTCTTTTGGCAGCCATGGGAGGAGTTAAAAAAATTACTGCTGTTGAGGTCAATAAAGACCTTGTGGAAATGGTTCGTGACTATTCCTGGTACAACGGCCATATTTACAATGGATTCGGCAATGTAAATATCATTGTTGATGAGGGTAGGAATTTTCTTAGACGCCAGAAGGAGAATTTTGATATCATCATGTTAAGTCTGCCGGTTACCAACACCAGTCGAAGCCGCGAAGGTTATGCATTAACAGAAAATTATCTACTCACCACCGATTCCATTAATGATTATTTAAACCATCTGACCGAAAATGGACGTTTGGTGATAGTAGGGCATGGCGACCTATCCATGCTAAGACTGCTTTCCATCTCTCTAGCCACTCTCGGTAAAAGGGGCTTGGACTCAACAAGAGCAATGAAGCATATGTATCTGGTTGGCTCAAGGCTTTATCCGGTCTTCGTGTTAAAAAAAACACCATTTTTACAGGAAGAAATATTTCCAAGATACCGCGCTATGTTCAAATTCGGTTATGACCCATTATCATCATACTTTCCTTTTATTCAACGATGGGGTACGCTCAATCCGGCCCTGATGTCTCTTGGAAGAGGCCTTCGTATCTTTGATGAAGTGCTAAACGAGGTTGAAAAATTGGGCCATGATATCAGCCCGGTATCAGATAACAGTCCATTTTTCTACAAATTTGAAAACGGCATTCCAAAACCTGTCTCCCGTGTTTTCGTATTCTCCATTGTCTCAATCCTGGTTATAATTACAGTGTGGTCGTCATTATTACAAAATAACCGCTATAGAATAAGGAAGTATTCAAATAAAACGGATAAGGCAACAAACCCTATTTTACATGTTGTAATATTTTTGATGCTGGGGATGGGATTTATGATGGTTGAAATATCCTTAATACAAAAATTTGTGCTCTTTCTGGGGCGACCTGTATTGTCTATGACCGTTTTGTTGTTTTCGATTTTGGGTGGAGCAGGCATGGGAAGCTTTTGGAGCAAATCTGTCGCCACTGATAGGTCTGTTAAAACAATTACGACTGCCGCCTTTGTGACTGCAATATTACTTCTACTGTACACCTTTGCTTTAAAGTCTATTTTTAGTTATTTTTTAGGGCTGGATTTAGCTTACCGGGTATTAATTACAGTTGGGTTAGTGATCCCGTTGGGGTTTGCTATGGGATTCCCCTTTCCTCTGGCAATAAGGTTTTTAAAAGAGCGTTTAATTGATTATCTCATCCCTTTGATGTGGGGGATTAACGGTATTAGCTCTGTGATGGGCTCAGCACTAACGGTTATCATTGCAATTGATTTTGGGTTCACCCAAGTATTTCTAACAGCGGCTGGCTGTTACTTAAGCGTTTCTTTGATATTCAAACTCATCCATTAATCATCACCAGGTTGCAAAGGTTTGAAAAATGATATAATTTTTGTCAGGACATAAAAATTCTATATCAAAAAAAAGTGGATATGCAATGTAAAAACATATATGATTATTTTTTAGTCATGTTCGAAATATCCACCGGTCATCTGAAGGGTCAAGGGCAAGGATTGGGGAAAGATCTCAAAATTTCATAAAAAGGAGCAGAAATATGGAATACGATTATGCTTTTGAAATGGCGACTTCCAATATCCGATACGGCTGGGGGACAACCAGGGAGCTTGGAATGGACTTAGCAGACATGGGAATTAAGCGTGTTATGGTTTTAACCGATCCGAACTTAAGCAAGCTGCCTCCGGTTGAAACGGTGCTTGATTCGCTTTCAAAACAGAATATCGAATACCGCCTCTTTGACCAGGTTCGAGTGGAGCCCACCGATGGATCTTTGCAAAAAGCGATTGAGTTCGCCAGATCCGAAACCTTTGATGGCTTTGTTGCCGTGGGAGGAGGCTCTACCATAGATACGGCCAAGGTTGCGAACCTCTATTATACATATCCACCGGATGACTTTCTTGATTACGTAAATGCACCCATCGGCAAAGGTATTCCGGTACCCGGGAATTTAAAACCCCTTTTCGCGGTTCCAACAACTGCGGGAACCGGCAGTGAAACCACCGGTGTCGCCATTTTCGACTATGAACAGATGCATGCCAAAACCGGCATCGCCAACAGGCGCTTAAAACCCACACTGGGTATTGTCGATCCGGAAAACACCAGAACCATGCCGCCCATGGTGGCTGCCTGCACGGGGCTGGACGTGCTCACCCATGCTATTGAATCTTTTACTGCCATGCCGTATACCAGGCGCCCCCGACCAGAGCGCCCCAGCCTGCGCCCGGCCTACCAGGGCTCCAACCCGATCAGCGATATCTGGTCGTTGCAGGCATTGCGAATGCTTTCCGGCAATCTCATCAAGGCCGTTGAGGACCCATCAAACGATGAGGCGCGTGGCACGATGCTTCTTGCAGCTTCTTTTGCGGGGATAGGTTTTGGAAACGCAGGCGTAACCTTACCCCACGGTATGTCTTACCCGGTATCGGGAATGGTAAAAGGCTATACACCCAGGGATTATCCACAGGATCATCCCATTGTGCCGCATGGCATGGCGGTGGTGTTAAACGCTCCGGCTGCTTTTCGCTTCACCGCACCCGCGTGTCCGGAAAAACACCTCCAGGCAGCCGAAGCACTGGGCGCGGACATCTCTGGCGCAAAACCCCAGGATGCCGGCAAAATTCTCTCGGAGCGGATTATCGAAATCATGAAACAACTCGATTTACCGAACGGGTTGAGTGGAATCGGTTACAGCCGCAAAGACATTCCCAGGCTGGTGGAAGGTACGCTTCCCCAGCATCGGGTCATAAAGCTGTCCCCTCGAGCGGTGGGAGCCGAAGAGCTTGCACAGATTTTTGAAGACGCAATGGTATACTGGTAAAAGGATATAATTTCCATTGAAATAAAAAACCAATTGTAAGTGATCTAAAGTGCCTAAAGTTAAGGTATCGCTTCGCTCTTTCATTTTAAAAATAGATCAAATTCCTTAACTTTACCCCGTAGTTGCTCAAATCAAATAATTAGATGTTCCGTACGCACAATTTATCAGCACCTGACAACTGCGCCTTTTGAGTAGTTTTGCAACAACGGGGCTCACTTCAAACTTCAGCTCACTATTTTTCTCTGCTAACACAGCATGTTATTCAGTATCGACAACAAATTGTCAATATGATGGTACTAAGCGCCTAAAGCCCGCTCAGGCACCAGGACATAGCCTTCCATGAGCCTCCGGGCGGTGCGCCCATAGGCGGCTTCTTTGAGTTCAAACTGATCTCCTTTCTGTTCAACGGTTGCCTGCACATCGAAAATACCGCCCGGGTGACCCAATTTAAACGGCGCTTTCCTCTGCCCTCCAGAACCTAAGATGTTGTATATCGTGGTCCCTTCGATTGCTGCCGCTGCCGCAACAGCCATGGGGCAACTTACGGCCATCGATTTGTGCAACATGCCCATGGACATCACTCGACCCACAAGATCGATGTCCTTTGCGTAGACTACAGCGCTGCTTAACGCTTGATAGGTTTGCGGCTCTGAAAAAAATCCGATTTTCGGAACCGCCTGGCTCTTCTGGCTTGCTTCTTGGGGTGTTTTTGCAAAACCGATCATGACTGCAGCGCGGCTTCGAACCGCTTCAAGAAAGGATCGAATTCGATCGTCGTTCTCAACCTCTTCAATCTCCGTTCCTTTAAGCCCGAGATCTTTTGCCCGGACAAGCACCCAGGGGTTGCCAACATCGATGATCGTTATGGAGACCTCTCCCATTCCAGGCACATCCACCAAGTCCGTCGCATGCCCCGTGGGGAAAAGCTTCCCGGTGACCGATCCGCCCGGATATAGGTATCGAATGGTAATCTTCCCTCCGGTTCCCGGCACGCCATCTATGGAATAATCCCCCTGCTCGTCATACATGCCATGTTTTACCGGAACTTCGGTGATAATCTTCTTTCCCGTATTCTTTAAGTAGATACGCACCCGGGTTACCGGTTCCTCGACTCTGACCAGAGCTTCGTCAACTGCAAACGCACCCACAGCCGCTGCGATATTCCCGCAGCTGCCTTTGTAATCAACCACCGGTCGGTCGATCGAAACCTGCCCGAAATTATATACAATGTCGTAATCGGAATCCGTTGCAGGACCTACGATCGCCACTTTGCTGGTGACTGAGGTTGCCCCCCCCACCCCGTCGATTTGGCGTCGATTTGGATCCGGGCTCCCGTAAGCCGCCAAAATAACACGGTCCCGGATTTCCGGATCCCCTGGAAGGTGGTTTTCGTGAAAGATAACTCCCTTGCTCGTACCACCGCGCATGTAAACAGCGGGTATTCTGGTTTGCATAACTCGCACTCCTTTACTGTGTTGGATTAACCCCGTAGTTGCATAAATTACATAGTAGAATTGCCATTTTGCCCTTTCAGAAACGGCATTCTTCTTGGCGCCAGTGTATTTTCTCAAACCCACAATTAGCGAAATCAGAAATCATATAGCAAAATGGCCTCTATGCATTATTTTTCAGTACCTGACGACTGCACCTTTTGGGTTGTTTTGCAACAACGGGGTTAAAACAGCCAGATTATTACCCGGCTCATCAATCCCCTACCGGTCGAAACTCCAATTCTATTTCTCCTTTTCTGTTTCGATAAAAGAAATTGCCCTTGAATTTTGAATCGTTCGGTTCAGGGTAATCCGAGCGGAAATGGGCGCCTCTGCTTTCTTTTCTTGAAAGCGCCCCGCGGATGATCATTTCAGCTGTGGTTATCATGTGATTAAGTTCATAGAGGCTTACAAGTTCGTGTATCGAATTAACTCTTGTGTGTTTCAAGGAATCGGATATTTGCCGCAACTCATCGCACGCCTTTTCGCCGAATTGTTGATTTCTTACGATAGATAGACATTTCCAGGCCGTTTTCTTGAGGCTCTTTTTTAATTCTACCAAAGAGATGTCACCCTGTTGTAACGGAAAAACCTCGAATGCGGGCAAGGGCGGTTTTAACCGAAGTGGATGTCTTTGCGCAGCACATCTTCCGGCAATTGTTCCGAACACAAATGTCTCAGACAATGCATTGCCGCTTAAGCGGTTTGCCCCGTGAAGTCCACCGACAGATTCTCCGCAGGCAAAAAGTCCTGAAACCGTGGTTTCACACTCTTTGTTGACCGCAAGGCCCCCCATGAAAAAATGGGTGGCAGGAGAGATGGGAATCAGATCCCTTGACGGATCTATATTCACCTTCTTAAGCAGTTTGACTAGCTCTGCAAACTTGGTATCCAAAACCCTCTTATCCAGATGCCTGCAATCCATATAGACACAGCCTTTACGGCCTCGACCCGCCATCACTTCGCTGAATATGGCACGGGTCATGATATCGCGGGTGGCCATGTCTGCAGCCGGATCGTATCTTTCCATGAAACGCTCG
Organism: Deltaproteobacteria bacterium; assembly: GCA_019309565.1. GTDB lineage: Bacteria > Desulfobacterota > Desulfobacteria > Desulfobacterales > SURF-15 > JAFDFZ01. Next base: position 76,843 of record JAFDFZ010000006.1, on the reverse strand, counting down.
TCATCGGCATTTCTTAAAAATGCTCCCTCCCCAAAAAGCGGGCTTGAAATTGTGACCTTAATGGGAGAAAACATCATTGTCGGATAAAACTGAACGAACTCCATGTCCCGAAGTGTTGCTCCCGCCTCAAATGCAAGACCGTACGAGTCGCCTGTAACATCCCAGGTGTTATTGGATCGGGAATACACGCTTCCGCCACCTCCGGAGGCCAGAATCACGGCGCCTGCATGAAAAACTACAAGAGTTTGTGTTTTCTTCTGGATGGCCACAGCACCGCACATACGGCCTTCCGCACACAGCAGTTTGATTACCGATGAAAAATCGATAATTCTAATCCCCGCCTTCTGGGCGGAATTCAACAGCGGCAGGGCAAGAGAAAGCCCCCGGGTGAGAAAAGGCAATTTGCTGAAATCCGATGTTAAGGATCGTGCCACAGAATGTCCGGGGGCTCGTTTTTTCATTAATTTCCCATCAAGTCTTTTGAAAGCCACTCCGTATTGAGTCAGACGATCAACCAGTTTTGTGGTGCCGGTGACGAATTGATCCACCAGCTTCCTATCGTTTACCTGTTTTCCTGATGCAAGGGTGTCATTTCTGAAAATTTCAGCGGAATCCTCAGTATGCGGATCAGGAAGCAACATGGCCATTCCGGTACCGGAAACTATGGTATTTCCGCTTTTTCCTACCTTGCTCTTTGACACGATGGTTACATCCAGCCCTGCGCGTTTTGCCTCAAGCGCCGCCATCAACCCGGCAGCGCCTCCGCCTATTACAAGCACATCGGTTGTGATTTCAACTTTCGGTAGTTTTTGCACTGTTAATCCTCTGTTAGGTTGGAATGTTAATCATGAGCTGCCGGCAATATTGGCTGGCCATTTTGGTCCACTATCGCAACTGTAACCGACCCGGCATGACCACCAAAAGTGGGGATTACCGCCGAATGTCTTCCCATTCCCCCTGCGACCACCACAATGATCTCATCCGGGCTGTCGACGATCGGCACGGCGGCATCCGTACTCAAACCAGAAAATCGGTTCGGATTATGCCGCTTAAACCATTTCAAATTCCCTTCGGATATCCAGGTTAACGGCACTTTTGCTTTTTCGAAAAGGAATTGTTTTATCTCCTTCTTTGAGAAGCCATCCCTAGCTATGATGGCCGCATGTTCGGGCCCAAGCAGTATCAATGGTTCTCCGCTCAAATAGACGTTGTTGATTCCAGGGCTTGCAAGAACACCGGCAACTGTCAGCAGGATTTCTTCTGCATTTTCGCCCCCGTGATCATTTACATTGTGCGGTCCTTCAGCCCCCATAACCGTAACCGTACTTGTCGTGCTGGAAAATCCTCTTTCCACATGAAAAGGCTCCCAGGGGTTTTCTTCTTCATTTTCAGAAAAACAATAGGAATACTTTGCAGGACTTCCCTGGGTTGACCGATCGAGAACCCCGGGCGATGCCCCCCCGATATTTACCAGGATGAGCCTGATCGCTCTGCCGATGGTTGCGTTGCCAAGACTGCCCTGCCCCATTGCATTGTATCTGCAATTAAAATCCAGCTCCCGACCCAAAGGACCGTTGATAAGAGTGAGAACGGCAGCTGGATGGGTGGTTGTTTGAATCGCATAGAGGTTAAACTTCTCCTGCACCATCGCCTTTACAGCAGCAATAAGAACGGGCATGTGCTCGGGCATACATCCCGCCATGACCGCATTTATCGCAATCTTCTTTACGGTAGCCGCCCCGCCTGCGGGAGGCAGATTACCAATCAGGGTGTTTTCATCGAACCCGCAATGTTCCACCATCCGGTTCACTCGATCTTTTGCAGGAGGAATTATCGGCAATCCATCCGTCCAGCCTCGATGATAAAAAAGGTTGTTCACGGCTTCAAGGGAATCCGGTGCTTTAATGTTATCTTCGGACTCTTTAAGGCTATATTCGATTCGTCTCCAAATAACGATTTATACCTTAAGGTCGATTTTCTTCTTGTTTCGATGCTCTTCTGTCTGAATTCCTCTTTAAGTTTATTCGACTCGGTACAGAGAATGCGTACGATTTCCGGAAAAACACGCGCGGCGATCTCCTTGACCTGTTCGGGGGTCTTGTCTGCCATGGGATGTGGAATCACCGCAATGGGCAAGCCCGGAAAGCCGAGACATTCTGCCTCGGCTTTACCCAGCATAAAAAACTCCTCCGTACATATCGTTGCTACGGGGATCGCCTGTTTTTCCAACTCGATCGAATCATGGATACTCCATGACGTGCAGGAGCCTCAATCACCGAATGCATTGACAGCGAAATCACATTGTTCCACAAACTCGGGCGTAAACAGGGCCGGAGTACCGACCCTGGCTTTTCTGACCTTAAGAACTTTTCGAATCCTAAACCTCTGCTCAAGCAAGTGCTGAATGGCCTGGAGGAAGCGATCCGCATTGACCTTTCCGTTGTCCACAAGCCCAAGAACTTTGTCGTTCAGGGAATCCAGTCTCGGGGCGATCGAGCGTTCTTCCCGGTGAAATACGCCTTTGGGATTGTACAAATATTGAACCATAATCCTTAACCCCCGTCTTCCCTTACCGGAATCATGTCTGCGGCGTTTCGCATGATCAATACCCTGGCATCCTGACCCTGGCTTTCAAACGCCATTTTGAGCGCCGTGTCCATGTCTGCAGCCTTCTTTGTAAACATCTGTTCTAACACGGACTGTTCCAGAAATTCGGACACGATTATCATCTCGGCTTTAAGCAGGCACCTGGCATAAAGCCATGCCTTGGACGTTCCCACATCATATCCCTCTGCCTGGAACCGCTGCATAACATCCTCGGGAGAGCCGGCCGATGCCAGCCATTTAAAAAAAAGCTCCGAGCCGATACCGTCCGGACAGGCCGCCGGCAGGATGATGCTCCCCCCGCGTTTGACCACAAGCTCGGCAGCGGCCATGGATTTCTGGCTCTGATAGAGATTGACATCCCTGGGATGCCCGCCAGGCACAACGATCACGATATCGACATCGTGGGGGGTCCGGGCTTCAAAGATCTCCCTGCTCGCTTCGACTCCCTTCATCCAGGCCTGCTCAAGGTCACCCGCTACAGCGCGGGTGATCTCCTTTTTCTGGTTCTGAACCAGATTCAGGATAAAATCTGGCGCAGCCATTTTGGCGCCTTCAAGAGCCCCGAGATGAAATGGATTTCCATCCAACTGCCCCATAGCGGGTTCAAGCGGTCGATATCTGGGGCCATGATGCAGCTTCAAGGTTTCAAGGCTTGTCAATCCGGGCAGGATGCTTTTTCTTCCTCCAGAAAAACCCGCACCCTGGTGGGGGTGAATGGATCCCGTCAATATCTTGATATCTGCCTCACAAAACAAGCGATTTATTACAATTGGAATGCCCTGTGAGGTGGTGCCAAGATCCACCATATTTTTCAAATCAAGGCAATCATGGTTGACGATCCGATAGCGGTTGGTGATTCCTTTTCCCAGAAGAGGTTCAATCTCATCGGGTCCAACGGCCCTGTGTGTGCCTGTTGCTATGAGAATTAGGATGTCACCTTCAGATATGCCGCATCTTTCGAGTTTTTCCAAAAGCGGCGGAAGTAGTTTATAGGTAGCGGTGGGTCTTGTGCCGTCATTTACCACGACAACGGTTTTTTTCCCGTGTTTTTGCCGTACAATTTCCTCAAGTGGCGGGGTTCCGATTGGGTTGTCTATGGCTTCAACGATCTCTGCGCGTTCATCCGCCACTGCCGGACAGTAAGAGGGAATCAGTGTCCCGATGTAATTTTTCTCCGGTACCTTCAGAGTTAATTCACCTGTTCCATACGGGATTTGCTCCGTGTGGTAAGCATGACCCATTGTCGTTTCTCCTTCCCTAAAGCCTATGGATGCTTAGCCAAACATATTTGAAATTTGCTTCAACTTTGAACCGAAACCTTGCATCGCGAATCAAACCGGCAGCCCAAGAGCCTTTGCGGGATTTGTTCGAATCATCAGTATGATCTCATCATCCGTGATTTCAAACCGGCGCATGGTTTCTATATACATCCGCATCCCTTCGGCGGGTGGTGGATTAAAAATCTGTCCGAAATCAGTCGACAAAATGCAGTGTTCGGCCCCGATGGCACGGACTGCTTCGGCAATCTTTCCGGGGTCGAGTCGATCGCTGTTCGGCATGGTGGCGGTAAAGCAATGTTCAAAAAAAACGCCTTTTCGCATCATCTGTCGCTGTTCTTCGATGGAAGCGGTCGGACCGACGCCAATGGAAAGAGGATGTGTAATGACCACCCGCTCAAGCCCCACACTGTCGGTGCATTTCAACAATTCAAAAATTTCCCGTGTTGACAGATGCCCGGTGGCAAGCGTCATGCCATAATGTTTGATCAGCTCAAGTATTTCTCGAACCACGGGCAGAATCTGTCCGTTTTGATCCAGTATTGTAATCCCCTGTCCGGGAAGGTTCTTTTTTTCCATGTCGTTTTTGGATGAAAACGTTGGCATCCAGATTATTTTCGATCCGAGTTTGCCGGCTGCTTCCACAGCTGCAGGGTTCAGTCCTCCCACCTCTACATCCAAACAAACCCCGCCGTAAAGCTCTATGCCCGAAACCAGTTTTTGAACCGTATAGGCCAGGGGGGTGGTGTTGTAATCGTGGCTTTTAAAAACCACCCCTCGCATGCCCACCTCTTTTGCCTGGACGGCTGCTTCATATCCGTTTACACGTCGAGGCCTGTTTGGATCCGGTCCAATGTGAATATGAATATCTATCGCACCCTTCATCAGTTCCATTGTATTCATATTGGTTTCTCCTTTTGAAAATAGCTCATAACCCCGCAGCATCATATAACCGCAAGCCGCCAATGCAAGCGCTTATCTTCCTATCTTTTTTTTCGTATGCGGGATTAATCCTCCGTCAGCCAGTATTTCCAGCATAAATCCGGGAAGCGGTGTAAAAGTAAATTTGCCCCCGCTGCATTCCAGCTCGCCTTTTTCGATATCGATACACACGGTTTCCCCGTTTTCAATCACATCAACGGCTTGAGCACACTGAACCAGGGGCAGTCCGTTATTGATGGCATTTCGGAAGAAGATTCGCCCAAAGGATTTGGCGACAACAGCACCGATCCCTGAAAATTTCAAACAGGTGGCAGCCTGTTCCCGCGAACTGCCGCATCCAAAATTCTTTCCTCCAACAAGTACATCTCCTTTTTGTACCTTTTCGGCAAAATCAGGATCAAGCCCCTCCAGGGAATGGGCGGCCATTTCCAGGGGATCATGGATGGTGTATGTATATTTTCCCGGAAAGATAACATCGGTACTGATGTCATCCCCATATTTCCAAACACGTCCCCGAATTATCATTTAAGGACCTCCCGAATCTTTGAAGTCGTTGTCTCTTGATGTTTATTCATAACTTGCGAAAATCCACGATCTCCCCGGCAATGGCCGACGCTGTCACGCTGGCCGGGCTCCCAAGGTAAACGGCGGCATCCTGGCTGCCCATTCTGCCCTTGAAATTGCGATTTGAGGAACTGATACATACCTCGCCGGCAGCAAGCACACCGCTATGCGCTCCAAGGCATGGCCCGCAGCCAGGGTTCATGATGATGGCACCGGCATTGGACAGCACATCCAGATATCCCTTTGTCATCGTTTCTCGATATATATTCATGGAAGCAGGAAAAACAAGAAACCGGACCGCAGGGTGAACTCTTTTCCCCTTTATCAGGGAGGCGGCAACTTTCAGATCTTCCAATCGACCATTGGCACAGCTCCCCAGAAACGCCTGGTTTATCTTAGTGCCGGTAATTTCGGAAACCCTCTTTATATTGTCCACGGAATGCGGGCAGGCAATCTGTGGCTCCAGATCACTGACATCGTAAGAAACCGTTTTTTCATAACAGGCGTCTTTATCCGCCATGATCACTTCGTAATCGCCACGCGCCCGATTATTTAGCCAAATAAACAGCTTCCTGTCAGGTTGCAAAAACCCGTTCTTGGCTCCCATTTCCACAACCATGTTGGCAACAGTCATTCGAGAACCAATGGAAAGGCCGGAAATCACCTCTCCATAAAATTCCACAGATCTGTATAATGCTCCGTCGGCGCTAAGATCCCCGATGATATGAAGCATCATATCTTTGGCCGTAATCCCCTGTTGCAAGGTTCCGTTTACGGTAATTTTCATGCTCTCCGGTATCCGGAACCATATTTTTCCGGTGGCGAATATGACGGCCATTTCGCTTCTTCCGATGCCGGTGCTAAAGGCCCCAAACGCCCCGTAAGTGGTGGTATGAGAATCACTTCCGACAATTATTTTTCCCGGCAGTGCAAATCCTTGCTCCGGTAAGACCTGATGGCAGATACCCGTATTTACATCGAAGAAATTTTTGATTCCATGGGCCGCAACAAATTCACGAATAATCTTTTGATTGGCTGCATAGGTTTCGTTGGGCGGGGGGGTGGCATGATCCAGAATGATAACATGCCGGTCCGGATTATGCACCTTCTCTTCGCCTAATTCTTTAAATTTACCGATAATCGCCGCTGTATTGTCATGGGACATGGCCACATCCGGTGTGACCTCAACGATGTCTCCTGTCTTTACTTTACGGCCAAGTTTCTTGGAGAAAATTTTTTCAACAAACGTTTGGCCCATTTCAACACCTCAACTGCCGCCAGGCCCGCGCCTGGCCCTCAACCCCTATCTGAACTTTCACTGAACCCCGTGCGGATCGGCTGTAAGCTTAAGGAGTCGGCAAAATGGCAGGAAACAAAATGCTCATTTCCCAAGTTTCGGTACTCCGGCGGTTCGTTCTTACAAATCGCTTCTGCATAGCGGCACCGGGGATGGAAATAGCAGCCGGAGGGCGGATTAACCGGGCTGGGAACATCTCCTTCAAGAAGAATCTGCTCAACCTTGTAATCCGGATCCGGAACGGGGACTGCGGACATGAGGGCTTCTGTATAGGGATGTTTTGGATTTAAAAAAAGCTCTTTGGTTTCAGCCAGTTCAACGATTTTCCCCAGATACATCACCGCCACCCTGTCGCTGATATATTTGACAACCGAAAGATCATGAGCGATAAACAGATAGGTTAGGTGGTATTCTTCTTGTAAATCCTGAAGCAGGTTCAATACCTGCGCCTGTATGGACACGTCCAGTGCGGAGACCGGTTCGTCCGCCACAATTAACTGCGGATCAGTAGCAAGCGCCCGGGCAATACCGATTCGCTGGCGTTGCCCTCCGGAAAACTGGTGAGGATACCTCTTCATTTGTTCAGGGCTCAAACCGACTGCACTCAGCAGATGCTGCACCCTGCCCTCCCAATCACCTCCCGCTGCAATGCCGTGGACCTTAAGGGGTTCTCCGACAATCGCCCCTACGGTCATCCTTGGATCCAGAGAGGAATAGGGATCTTGAAAAATAATCTGCATGTCCTGCCTAAGAGATTTAAGTAATTTGGGAGATGCCGTTATAATATTAACTTCCCGATACTTCTCTTCGGTGCCGGCGATTTTTTTGCTGCGAAATCGGATTTCCCCGCACGTCGGCTCGATTAGACGAAGAATCGCTCGGCCGGTTGTGGTTTTACCACATCCGCTTTCTCCCACCAAACCCAGAGTTTCGCCCTCTTTGATGAAGAAATCGATGTCGTCCACCGCCTTGACATGTCCCACTACCCTTTTAAGAATTCCTTTTCGAACCGGAAAGTACTTCTTGAGATTCTTCACATCAAGCAAAACATTTTCCATGGACATAATACATCCTCAAACTAGCAATCCCCGGTAAACCACGTTGTTGAAACACAGGGCGATCTGTTAGAAAAATTCCCTGATTTATTATTTGTTTTAGGAACTATGAATAAAATCAGTCCTGTTATTAACCGACACTTGCCCCCCGGTCAACCAGCAGGCAGCATGGTGGCCGGGAGCCACTTCGGTCAATGGCGGACACTGTGTCTTACACAGATCCATGGCATGGGGGCAACGCGATTCAAACCCGCAGCATTCTTCCGATTCCAGAATATCCGGAACCACTCCCTTTATGGGAACCAATCGTTTCTCTTTTGTTGACACCAGCGATGGAATGGAATTCATCAATCCCTGGGTGTAGGGATGGATCGGATTATGAAAAATGTCTCTGACCGCTGCGCTCTCCACAATCCGGCCAAGGTACATCACCACAACATCGTCGGCCATGTGCGCGATAACCCCCAGGTCGTGGGTAATAAACATGATCGCTGCGTTAAATTCCTGGCGCAAATCGTTCATAAGCTTAAGAACCTGTGCCTGTATGGTAACATCCAGTGCAGTGGTGGGTTCATCGGCTATCAATAAAGAAGGGTTGCAGGAAAGCGCCATGGCGATCATGGCCCTCTGTCGCATGCCTCCGGATAGTTGATGTGGATATTCCCGGATTCGCTGCTCCGGGGAAGGGATTCCCACCGCTCGCAGCATTTCAATCGCTTTGTCTCGCGCCTCAGCCCTGCCCAGGCGTTGATGCAGCATTATGGCTTCCATGATCTGATTTCCGATGGTATACACCGGATTTAAGGATGTCATGGGTTCCTGGAAGATCATGGCGATCTCGTTTCCCCGGATGGAGCGCATCTCAGGGCCCTTGGGATCGAGCTTTACCAAATCCACGATCTGCCCGTTTCGATGAAAGAGAATTTGGCCCTCATCAATTTTACCTGGCGCCCGAATAAGCCCCATAATCGAAAGAGCGGTCACCGATTTCCCGCAACCGCTCTCACCCACAATGCCCAGGGTCTTCTCCCGCTCGATAGCAAAGTCAACCCCGTTGACCGCGCGAACCACTCCCGCTTCCGTATAGAAATTCGTCTTGAGATTTATCACTTCAATCAATCTGGCCACAATACCCTCTCCAGCATGGCACTCTGGGTTCTGTGATTAAGGTCTTGAATAATAGGAACTTAACGACATCATATCGACAATTTGTTGTCGTTATTGAATTACATGCTTTTGATAAGCGTTTATAGTGAACTAAAGTTTAAAGTGAACTAAAGTGAACTAAAGTTAAGGAATTTGGTCTATTTTTAAAATAAAAGAGCGAAGCGATACCTTAACTTTAGGCACTTTAGATCACTTACAACTGGGTTCTTATTTCAACTGCCCCGAAGGGGCCACTTTTTCCGAGCGAAGTCTCTGGAAAAGCGTAGGATACTTACGTCAGCCGACCCCTTAATTTGGGATCCAACGCATCCCGCATTCCGTCTCCAAGCATATTAAATCCGATTACGGTGAAAAAAATCCCGGTGCCAGGAACCAGAGACAGCCATGGAGCCCGCATAAAATAAAGCATTCCTTCACGAATCATGTTTCCCCAGCTCGGTATGGGCGGCTGAGTTCCCAGGCCCAAAAAACTTAAGCTTGCCTCCAATCGAATTGCGGTAGCGATCCAAAGCGTGGACATGATAATTATCTCACCCGCAATATTGGGCAGAACATGTTTAGCAACGATTCCCATATCGGATTGACCTGAAGCTCGGCTTGCCTCGATAAAAACCTGCTCGGATACTGAAAGGGTCGATGCGCGGGCCAGGCGGATAAACCGAGGGGTGAATGCCAGGGCTATGGCCAGAATCACGTTGCGAATACCCGGGCCGAAGGCCACCACAACGATGATGGCCAGCACCATGGTGGGAAAAGACATAAACACATCGGTAAGCCACATGATGGCATTGCTGATTCGGCCTTTGGAATAACCGGCCACAAGTCCCATAAAGGTTCCCAGCACAGCCCCTAAAAAAGTTGCCGTAAACCCCACGCTTAAGGACACCCTGGCCCCCCAGAGCGTTCTTGAGAAAATGTCTCGCCCGTACCGGTCTGTGCCGCCGGGAAACTGCAGGCTTGGTTTTGAAAATCGCTTGATGATTCGCTGCTTGTATGGGTCATGGGGTGATATCAAGGGAGATAGAATCCCCACCAAAATAACCAGAATCACCAGGATCAGACCGATGCATGACACTTTATTCTTAAGAAACCTCTGGAACTGCACCTCTAAATGCCTCCTCGACAGCTGCCTTCTTCAGTCGTATTTGATCCGCGGATCGATGAACGCATAGGACAGATCGGTAATCAGATTGACAATGATGATAAAAACCGCAAGCACCACCAACCCAGACTGAATAACAGGGTAGTTCCGCTCCTGTATGGCACCGATAAGAAACTTGCCCAGCCCCGGCCGGTTGAACACGATCTCAACTTCAATCGACCCTCCAATGGTCACCGCAAGGTAAAGAGAGATCATGGTCACCACAGGGATCAGGGAGTTTCTCAGGGCGTGTTTGTATATGACCACCCATTCCTTCAGACCCTTGCTGCGAGCCGTTGTGATATAGTCTTCATGCAGTACGTTGAGCATGGAGGATCGGGTCAGCCTCATAACAAAGGCGGATTTTATCAAACCAAGACTCAAAGCGGGCAAAAACAGATGATGCGCACGTTCCGCCAGATTGCTTAACTGCCCTCCGCCGATCATCGGAAACCACCCCAGGTTCAAAGAAAAAATAAACAGCAAAATGATGCTTAAGTAGAAAGTGGGGAAGGAAAACCCGAGAATCCCCATGAATCTTCCAAGAAAATCCAGAGCAGTATTCCATTTAAGTGCAGCAAGAATACCGGCAGGAACGCCGATCAAAATCCCGATTACCGTTGCCCAGATGGCAAGGTCTACGGTGTAGGGAACCGCACGTCTGAACAGTTCAGCTACCGGCTGATCGGTCCGGAGATCCCGGCCAAGATCTCCGTGCATCAGATCCCATAGAAAAGATGTGTACTGTTTCCATAACGGCCGGTTTAATCCAAGCCGCTCGCGCATCGCCTCGAGAGCCTGGGGGGTCGCCCGGTCTCCAAGGATAGCCATAGCCGGATCCCCCCCAAGACCTCGCACCGAGAAAAAGACGATGGTGATCACCACCAGGATTGTGGGAATCGCTAACAGAAACCTTCGGATAATAAAGCTAATCATTTCAGTGTCTTAAAATTTTCGCCTTTTCCAGGGGGTAGCCGAAAATCATCGATCCTTTGATCTCAACCCCCGGATCGAACCAGTTATGTCGGGCAAAGACCTTTGTCAGCTCATGAAGCGGCTTGGATGGCACATCTTCCAAGATCTTGAGCTGCGCCTCATAGTACATCTTCTTCTGCTTTTCCCTGTCCAGCTCGGATCTGGCGGCCTCGATTAGATCATCCACGCTGTCGATCTTGCCGTCGCCATCGGCATCGACCTCGCCATAATGGGAAAAGTTGGTTACCTGAGTGGGTTGACCGATGGCAGATTTCGAGTAGTACCACTGTGTCAGGTAGGAATCGGCCACAGGAGCCCGCCCCGCGTAGTAAACCACCACGTGGTTCATATCTTTACGGATGTTGGCATGATAGGTGGTATGGTCAACAACCTTGATCTCAAGCTCCACTCCCAGAGGTTTCCATAGCTCCTGACAGATTTCAAGAATCGCCTTGTAATAAGGCTTTGTTGTGATATAGGCCGAAATCTTGAAACCGTTTCCATAGCCGGCTTCGGCCAGTAGTTTCTTTGCCTCTTCAACGGTTCCCTGATAAAGCAGTTCTTTGGGGGTCATGTTCTTCGGCAGGGCAGCGTAATAGGATGGAGGAACCGGCGCGGTCATCTCCGTCCAGATGTCACCGAAGAAATCCTTAAACACCCGCCGGTCTGCGGTCATTGCAAGCGCTTTTCTAACCTTGATGTTATCAAGGGGCTTCTTTGTCATATTGAAGTGAATGGCACATCCACTGCCAAGCGGAACAGCGTCCACAATAACCGTTTTGGTCTTTTTCACGTCATCAACCCAGTAAGAATCCCGTTTTCCATAAATAGCATCCAGATCTCCTTTAATAAAGGCCATGGTTCTGGATGCCACATTGGGCATGAAATACATCTCCAGTCGTTCCAGTATGGGTGCTCCCCTGAAGTAGTCCGGGTTACGAACGAACGTGATTTTTTCTTTTGCCTTGTAGTCCTCGAACATAAATGGACCGGTGCCGATAACGTCAAGCCCCAAATTTTTCATCCCCTTTTCCTCTCCCTGTTTCTTACACACTATCATGCCTGCCTGATAGGCGAGGGCTTGATCCATGAGGAAAAAGGTACTGGGAGATTTAAGGATGATCTGAACGGTGTACCTGTCGATGACCTTAACCTCGTCGATAATCAGAAACTTTGCTGCGTAAGGGGTACCCAGCTTGGGATTTTTCAGCCGATCGAAGGTGTACTTAACGTCTTCGGCGGTAAACTCGCCATATCCCCTGTGCCATTTAACTCCCCGACGAAGATGAAAAGTGTAAACCCGCCCATCGGGGGATATTTCCCAGGATTCTGCAAGATCCCCTTCAAGATGATCAAAGTCAAGTGTTCCTGGTTTCAGGCGTACAAGGCCGTTGAAGACACTGTTTCCCGCCGAATAGGTCATATCCGGAACTGCAAATGCAGGATCCAGGGTATCCAGATCCGATGTGTGATGACCCCAGCGCCATACCTGTTGCTTTGCCAATTGCTTTGAAGCAGAAAAAACATTGCAGGGTAAGATCATAAGCGACATGGCAAAAATGAAGACCCAAAAACGAAATAAATGTTTCATCTTAACCTCCTTTTTTTGTTATTCATACCGATTGTCTTGCAGCGAGACGTTTTCAATTGCCCCGATTGGGCTCACTTCAAACTTAAGCTCACTATTTTTCTCTCCAAACACAGCATGTTATTCAATAACGACAACAAATTGTAAATATGATGCCCTTGAGCGCCTAGACTAGAAATGAAAATGATCGGTTAAATCCGAAACCGTATGGTTTTCAAGTTCCATTATGACGGAAATTAGTTTGTCACGAGCCTCAGCCGGCATTTTCGCTGCATTGCTGGAAAACTTGCTTATTAACTCTTCTTGCGTTGGAGGATTTTCCGGCTCCCCTTTGGGTAATGGCACATCCATCCAAAACTTCTTCCCATCTTTGGTTGTGATTTCCACGCTGGCCCCTCGTTTATCTGGGTATTCTCTTTCCCATTTTTCTTCGGAAGATGCCGTAACCCGCGCTGCCAGGGCCTGAATTTCTTTATTTTGAACAGTTTCCTCAACAAATCGGTCCATTCCCGCATCTTCAAAAAATGCCGCCATGGCAATGGAAAACGGCAGGCTGAATTTAGCCGCCTCACCGGTTTGCGGACACGGATCACTGCCGCAGAAACTGATCGCAATTGGATATGTTGATACATGCACCGATTCAATGGCATCGAATGCAATCTTATGCTCTTTTTTAAGCTGCAGCATGGCATCGATCGCAGGATGCACATGTCTGCAGGCTGCATGCAACTTGGTGTATTGTTCAAGAATAAAATATCGCTCACCTAGATCTTGCAACAATTCCTCCTGATCCACTTCATCTGCCATGGCAGTGAAAAATCCCTTTTTTCCCTCTAAAATCGTCTCTGGACCGCGTGCTCCCCTGCGGGCCAGTTCAACGGAAAAAATTCCGGCCATGGCGGCTTTTCCGGGATGAACCGGTTTGCTCATGGCACCGTCATGTAAAATTTCAAGCAGCCCTGCTGCCTGCAATCCGGCCAATCCAAAGGCCCTTGCAAACTGCGTTTCATCTAGATTATAAATTTTACCCGCCGCCGCCGCCGCCCCGAACGGACCCAGAGTTCCGGTAGTGTGAAATCCCCGGTTTAGATGGGAAGGGTTCATGGCTTTTGCCAGCCGATTGATGATTTCAGAGCCAAGCACCGTGCCGAGAATCAATGCCTTTCCGTCTGCCCGATGTACCTCACCTGCAGCGATAGCAGCAGGTATTGTGGATACCCCGGGATGCACGCCACCGAAACGATATCCATCGTCCATGTCCAAGGCATGGCCGCAAATGCCGTTTCCAAGTGCGGTATGAAGTGCTGGCAATTTTAAATCAGCAGGGGTGCCCAGCAGGGTGGCCTCTGGTTTTCCCCCCAGGGAGACAAGGTAATCAACCACCATCTGTGGAAACGGCATCTCAAGTCCACCGATGGCAACCCCGATCAGGTCGAGAATGGATTTTTTTGCATGCATTACCACCGGTGCGGGAAGGTCTTCGAACCGAATTCTATTAAAAAACCTTGCAAATTCACGTGCCAGTGTCGTCATCGCTCTTTCCTTTCTTTACCGCTTTTAAGGATTGATACAAGATTTGGTTATCCACAAAGCATACGTGGAACCATGTGCAAATTCGTTTATCACGTCGAGCTTAATTTCGGGTCATCCTGTATTGAAAACGGCTGTTTTCCGTATGATTTCCGTTACATCTTCAACGTTCTCCAGATTGAAAACGGTTTCAATCACTGCATTCATATCGGTTTTTCTTATTGATTGCCCTTCATACTTTATGCATCGCTCAAATTTTTCGATACACTCTTCACGATTCAACGTATTTTGAGGGCTACCTTTGAAATGTTCCACCTGAAATGAGTGTGTGATGCCGTTTTTTGTAAGAATTTCCACAACAACGGGCCCAAGGGAACTCCTGTCCACCACCGGCAGGTCGATTTGAACCTTTACCCGATCAGCAAGCTCTTTTCGTTGCGTCTGTCTTACGGTTTCAGGATGAAATGTTTCCAGAAATACAAAACCGTCCATAATCGCAGAAGCAACCGTATAGGCCATATTGAACTGACCGTCGACAGCAGGATCATTTCTTATTTCAAAAGGCCGGCTGACAACATCATAAAACGGTTGCAGGGGTAAGTGCACGGTTACATGCGCCACCTCGGATTCAGTGATGCGCTGGCTTTTCATACACTGCAACACAGCCTCTATGGCGCCATGATTATAGCGGCAACAGGGATACGGTTTAAAACTGACATTGATCCCTTCAAAATGCCGCCCGAGATTTCTGACCAATTCCTCGCGTAAATAATCTCCGCTCCAATATGAATTGAAAAACCCATACGGGCCTTCAAAGACATCCCGGCAGCCCGATATCCCCAGGCCACCTAACATCGCCGACAAAACCCCGGCTTTCGCTGCAAATGCGGGCTGAAAACGTTTCGTCATTGCACTGTCCACCACTGCCTGCCGCGTTCCAGCAACCTGGCTTAACATGATTCCAAACGCGTTTACAACTTCATCAACGGTAAAATCCAGCAATTTAGCAGCCACCGCACAGGCACCAAACCCCCCACATACGGCCGAGCGAATAAAATTGACCGCTTTGGCGCCGAAGCCAGATGCTGAGCCGATCGCCAAACCGAGCCGGCATGTCAAATCGATGCCAATATTCAAGGCAAGCAGAAAATCCTTTCCACGGACACCTCCCAAATGTTCGCATATGGCCAGCGCTGCCGGCAGGTTGGTAGAATAGCAGTGAACAACAGCTCTGTCGTGAGTGTCGTCGAAATCAAGCGCATGTATCATAACGCTGTTTGCAAACACGGCATTTACTGCGGGAAGTTTATCTCCTGAAAACAGAAGAGATGCTTCTTCCTTACCTCTCATGTCTTGTACGAAATGAATTGCTTTTTTCGCCTCTTTGGTTCGGCATCCGGCAAAGGCCACACCAAGTGTATCGAGAATGAACCTTTTTGTGGTTTCAACAACCTGAGGTGAGAGATCTTCAAATTTCGCACCTACCAGCATCTCTGCATATTCGTATGCAAAATCCATTGAAATTTACCCCTTGTTGGGTCGTAGCCTATAGCGAAGCCCAATCGCCCCAACCGTCTTGCCCGGGTCAAGTCAGACGGAAAACAGACTCTTCCCTCTGGCACACGCGACAATCGCCGGCAACCCGTTTACCTCTATTTCATAAAACGCCTCCATGCCTTCCTCCGGAAAGGCCACGATTCTCTGGGAGATTATTTTATCGGAAAACAAGGCACTGACCGGCGGGGTGACGGCAAACACGGCTCTGTTGGTATCAAGCGCCTTGATCGTTTCAGGTCCAATGGATCCCTTTCCTATATGAACTTTTACACCCGCCTTTGAAAGCACAGGAATGCTTCCCTCGATTTCAACCTTGTTGCTGGTTGTGGGACCAATGCCGGCAATACTTACAGCGGTATGAAAAATCACCGATCCCTTTAAATCAAGACCCAAGCCATCAAGTGAATCTTTCAGCAATAACTCGGCGATCTTGGGCAACACCGCATCTCTTCCGCAATATATCCTGCCGTTGATTTCTATCCGATCGCCGATTTGAAGAGCTTCTATCTCTCTGTCGCCCAAAGGGGTTTGAAGTTTGATTGTCCTCATGATAAAATCATCCAACCACGCCTGCTGATTTCAACCTTGAGATCTCATCTGTCGTATATCCAAGGTTTTTCAGTAATTCATCCGTATGCTCTCCAAGCTCCGGAGCCTTGCATTTGATTTCAGCAGGGGTCTTGGACAACCTAATAGGATTGTTGAGAACCTTTATGGTACCGTAATCGGGATGGTCCCATTCCACAAAAAAATCATTGGCAATGGCTTGCTTGTCTTGAATCACCTCAAGGGGTGTTCTAACGGGGGACCACACCAGTTTATACTTGCTGAGTATTTCAATCCACTGATCATAAGTTTTGGTAAGGAAAATATCTTCAATTATTTTTACTAGTTCTTCCGCATGTTCCTGTCTGGATTCGAACGTGGCGAACTTTGGATCATTTTCCAGTTCCGGGCGGCCTATTGCCTTGCAGAAGGTAGGCCAGTAGTGTTGAGCATTTGTCATCCCCAGCATGATCCATCGTTTATCTTTGGTAGGATAAACATTGCGTATGGGATTGGACATGGTTTTTCGCTGGGGTCTCATGGCATCTTTGCCGGTAATAAGACATCCCGATATATCGACTCCAAGCACCCAGACCGCCGTGTTGTAAAGAGAAACTTCCACCTGCTGGGCCACCCCGGTTCGTTCCCGGATGAAAAGAGCCGCCATGACACCTGCAAGCAGACTTAAGGCGGTAATGCTGTCCCCGTAAGCAGAGCGTGAAATGTTTGGAGCACTGTCCATGTCATGCATCAGGTCCATCACTCCGCTTCGGGCCCAGAAGGCAACAGAGTCGTATCCACCGGCATTCTTCTCAGGGCCGCGCAGTCCGTATCCCGTAAGATTCGCATAGATAAGTCTCGGGTTCTTCTCTGAGAGTATCTCATAGGCAAGATTGAACTTTTCCATCTCATAGGGCCTTAAGTTGTTGAGAAAAACATCGGCATCCTCACACAATTGGTGAATTATGGTTTGCCCCTCGGGGGTGGCAAGATTTACACAGATACTCTTTTTGTTGCGGTCCACATGCTCCCATAGATAATTGATTTCGCTGTACTGCGTCCATGCGCTTAGCCTGTGGCTCATTAAACGCTGCATATCCCCCCTGCCGGGTGGTTCCACGTGGATAACCTCCGCCCCCCAACTGCCCATGAGCATGCCGACGATGGGCATGGCCACCGCCGCACCGACTTCAACCACTTTGATTCCATCAAGTGCTTTTTCCATTTTCCCTCCTGTTTATTTTACCGCCTCCAGAGCAGCGGCTTTTTCCGCTTCCCGCTTCTCTATGGCCTCTGCGCGTGCAAGCAGATAATCGACATGTTTCATGTTGGCCACATCGTACATCCGGCCCTCGACCGATACGGATCCCCGACCCCTGGCATAGGCCTCTTTAAGGGCGGCTTTTACCTTTCGCGCCAGCTCCACTTCTTCTCTTGGTGGTGTGAACCCCTCATTTGCGGCCTGTATCCAGTCTGGATGAATTACACTTGTACCCATATACCCCATCCAGAAGGCGTGACGACACGCCTTTAGCATCGCTTCTTGCCCCATGGAAATGCTGGTAAAATCCACATTGCTCTGTGCTCCGATTCCATGGGGTTGGATCTTTGCAGCACGGGCGGCATAAAGTAATTTGTTTTCAGCATAGAAGTACTGTTCGAAGTTAAGCTCACTGAACCGTGTAAATCCAAGGTCCACGCTTAGATCCGCCTGTCCGGTTGTAATGGATACGATTCGAGAGCTTGCCCGGGCAACCTGCTCTACGTTAATGATTCCCTGTGCAGTTTCGAAAATAAGATCAAACTGGATCTTTCCTGCAGGAAGCGCCCTTTCTTTCTCAAGTTGAGTGACCAGATCATCGATGCGTTCTATGTCTTCCGAAAATTCGCACTTGGGAATCATGATGCCGCTCAAGCCCTCTTCGATGACGGCATCCAGGTCTTGTTCTTCAAATTCCCGGTTGATGCGCACCAGCACATCTGCTCCTCCCTTTTTTACAACCGGTATCACATCCTTTACCAGTTTGCGAGCAGGAGCTTTATCCGCAGGTGCAATGGAATCTTCCAGGTCCAGGATGATGCAATCCGCTCCGCGTGTCCATGCTTTTACCACGTACTTTTCACGGTTAACCGGCACATAGAGTTTGGATCGTCTTACGATCATTCGAGTATCAAACTGCTGGTCCTGCATATCCACCTCTCAGTACTGTCCTTTATGAACCCAAATACTGCCTTGTCTGCCGTCTATCGTCTTTAACCGAACAATGTACTTGTACAGATCTCCGCGGTAAGAGGATTGAACAAGCTCGACGGGTTTCCCACCTCTGTCATACATGATCCTTTCCACAAACAGGATGGGTAAACCCGGCGGTACTTTCAATTTTTCTGCAAGCTCCCGGTCCGCAAAGGAAGCCTCAATGGTTTGAAACGCCTCGGAGAATCGAACCCCGAGATCCTCTTCCATGACCTGCAAAAGGGGCTTTCTGAGCAATTCTTTTTTGGAGATCTTCTCCCCGATATGTATCGGAAGATAATTGACGGTGTGGGCAAAGGGATTCTCTTCGATAAACCGAACACGTTTGATCCGGATAATTTCTCTTTCGTTGTTCGCAAGTTCCAGTTTGTCTTTAACCGATTTTGTAAGTTCAATGCGCTCAATATCAACGGTTTTGGTTTTTGATCTTGAAATCTGATAGAAAAGATCATCCATAAAACCGGTGAACTCCAGACTGTAACTGTTTAACAGCCTTTCGTTGTCGGTCACATAGGTGCCGTCACCTCTTTTGCGGATCAAAAATCCTTCCTGAACAAGTTGTGACAGCGCCTGGCGAACCGTTAACCGGCTTACATTGAACCGGGCGGCAAGCTCATTTTCAGATGGGATTTTTTTGCCCTTCCCCACATCGTCATCGATGATCCATTTCTTTATGGCTTGCTTTATTTGGTAATAGCGAGGCAAAAGATCGGCTGTCATTATGGCTATCCCCTGATCACTGCCGTGATAGGCATGTTCGGTCTACTATAATAAAAAATTTTGGCCCGGAATCATACGGTCATGGAGTAAACCCACAATTCTCGGTGGACGTAAAAACCATCTCAATTCGCCGCAATAATTGCATTCTGAAACGTGTGTAACCAGCGATTCTCTTGCTCGACGGAATTTGTATAGCTATATATACATTAATGCAAAAAACCTTGTCAAGCTAGATTTAATTGGGTAATGACTGGTTGATAAAAGTAAACTACGTACCGGATGAAGCTGGTAGCTTTAGGGGTCAATGGAAAAAATCAAACTGAAGTCTTCGCCTAAAGGCAAGGGTTTTTCTCCCATTCCCCCATGGGGGCGATAAGCTCTATGATCATGTCAACCAAGAAGGGGTTATGTTTCAAATAAAAAATCTGAACAAAAAGGCAACAGGGGCCCTCATCCTGTTTATCGGGCTGGGTTTTTTGGGAAATTATTATTCCATTCCACTTTTTTATGGAGTAGATTTTCTTTTCGGCAGCATAGCGGCTCTAATCGTGCTCTGCATATACGGGATCGGTTGGGGGCTTCTCACGGTCATTGCAGGCAGTATTTATACCTATTTTCTATGGGGCCATCCCTATGCGGCCCTCATTTTCATATCGGAGATAGGTTTCGTTGGTTATCTGGTACACCAAAAACAAAAAAACCTGCTTCTTGTAGATGGCATATTCTGGCTTGTGGCAGGCATACCAATGATATATCTGTTTTATCATACAGTAATGCAGATGGATACCGTTGCGACAACGCTTATCATGCTCAAACAGAGCATAAACGGCATCTTCAATGCCCTGGTCGCCAGTTTTGCTGTCGAATATCTTCGCATCCATAAACTGATGTCAATGCGGATCGTCAAGGAGGGAAAAATTTCCCTCAATGAATTATTGTTTAATTTGCTGGTTGCCGTTGTGCTCATCCCTGCCCTTGTGATCACAGTATTAGACGGCAGAGAGGAGATAAAAAGAATAGAGAATACCGTTATCAGCAGCATGACGTCTTTATCAACAGATCTCAGAAAACATCTTGGTTACTGGTATTCACAGCATTTGCACGCGGTCAAGGAGCTGGCCCGGCTTGCCGGCCAAACGTCAATGGTCCCTTCTGAAGAGCTTCAGAGAAATGTAGAGGCGGTCAAACGGGGATTTCCCGACTTTCACAATATGCACGTCGCCGATTTGCGGGCAACAACCATCGCTTTCTATCCCCCCGTCAACAGGAAGGGCGAATCTACCATCGGGTTGAATTTTTCCGACACATTATTTTTCCCTGCAGCCCGCCAGGAAGTTCTCAGAGAGACGATGCAGCTGAATGTTAAAGATTATATGGGAGGCGGCCAAACCATATTGGTGGTAGACGACGTCAAAGAGCAAAGAGAGATTGCCTCTTCCATGCTCAACACCCTGGGTTACACGGTAGAAACGGTTGGAAGCGGTGAAGAGGCCGTTGAATACATTAAGGATAACCATGTGGATCTGGTGGTACTGGATATGATAATGGACCCGGGCATGGATGGACTCGACACCTACAGGAAAATTCTTGAAAAACGTCCGAATCAAAAAGCGATCATTGTAAGCGGGTTTGCGGAAACAGATCGTGTTCGGGAAGCTCTAAGCCTGGGGGCAGGGGGCTATGTGCGAAAACCTTACACCCTGGCAGGAATCGGGATGGCGGTGAAAGCCGAAATAGAGAGAAAAAGAATTACTGTTTCAGGTGCAACCTGATACGCTATCCCCGCATCAATCTGATATGCTCTCCGTATGTTTGCGGGTTCAAAACAGCCTCAATTAGATACAGTTGATTATCCTCTAAAGCCTGATTCATGGCATGGGCGAATTCTTCTTCGGTTTCAGTACGCAACCCAACACCTTCGAAGGCTCGGGCTATCAATGGAAAATGCGGATTGCTAAGCGTCACCCCCACCGGATCAAGGCCAGCATTTTGCTGTTTTATCTTTATAAGCCCCAGCTCACCGTCAGAGAAAACAACCACTATAATTGGTAGATTCAGCCGGGAGCAAAGAGCAAGTTCGTGCATACACATCAAAAAACTGCCATCTCCGATAAAACAAACAACTCTTTTATCCGGAAGCGCTAATTGCGCTGCTATGGCTGCGGGAAGTGCAAATCCCATGGTGCTCAATCCCTTCGTGCCAAAATAGGTGCCGGGACAGGACACCTTCCATAAATAGTTCACCATAGAATTAAAGGCACCGATATCAGTTGTTAATATGCCATCTGGCGGCAGTTTGTCGCGGGTTATCTCGATGATGCGGTGTAAGGGAAGAGGATCCCGGGAAAATGAAAGTGCTGTCATTACCTGGTTGTGAAAATCATCAATAAAGCCGGTGTTCCAGGCGGTTGTCTGTAACGTTCCTTCGCATAAGGATTTAAGAACTGTCGTTATTTCACCTACGATCTCCATATCTGTGCAATAGACGTTTTCCATGTTGGGAAGCCGGCCGATATGTATCACCGGCAGTTTCAGTTTCCAAGGCTTTGGCAGAAGTTCGATGGGGTCAACCCCGATCATTATAAGAAGATCGGCTTTTCCGATGATCGCATCTTCAAATGTGCCTTTGGAAAAAGTACCCAGAAAAATACCTCCGTAAAGCC
Organism: Deltaproteobacteria bacterium; assembly: GCA_019309565.1. Classification (GTDB taxonomy): domain Bacteria; phylum Desulfobacterota; class Desulfobacteria; order Desulfobacterales; family SURF-15; genus JAFDFZ01. The sequence continues at coordinate 54,960 of JAFDFZ010000006.1, read as the reverse complement.
GATTGGTCTCATCAAACACTCCTCTGCCCTTTGGCGTGATCATCACAGGTGCTTTGAGTTTTTCGGCCAGCAGCGCAAGCTCCGGTGTGGCCTTGTCTCGTTTTGCACCGATTCCGGCAACCAAAACGGGAAATTTGGCGGTCCGAATCCGTTTTTCTGCTTCCTCTACAGACGGCGAGTATTTTGGTGTTAGATTTGAAAACCGAATGGTTTTCCTGAAATGCCTCGTCTGATAGGTTGCAGTTTCATTGGCCTCATCTTTGGCAAGCTCTAAAAGAACCGGTCCGGGTTTTTCTTCTTTTGCAAGCCGAAGGGCCTTTTCCGTAATTTGCTGGGCACTGTTTGCAGAAAGAAGAAATTGCCCCTTGGTGATCGGAGCAAAGAGCGGTGCCTGATCTATTCTCTGGCTATAGATGCTTTCGTAATTTTTGAATATATGTTTTTCAACGATTGCCAGAAGGGCGGCTCTTTCCAAATGAGCATAGGCAACGCCGCTGACAAGGTTTGTAGCTCCAGGTCCGGTGATGGCAAAACAAACCCCGGGAACCTCCTTTATTTCCCCATATACGGATGCAATCAAAGCAGCAGCACTTTCATGACCCACAAGGATTGTCTCGATCCCCACACGGCCGGCTGCGCGGATAAGATCCGTGGTGGCACCGGAACCTGGAATTCCAAATATTCTATCAATGCCTTCTTGTTTTAACACCTCCGCGATGACATCGACTGCTTTTGGCAATTTACCTCCTTTGCGACTATTTCTTTTTAATCGTTTTGCAACAACAGGGGCAATCAAAACTTCGTAACATTTTAGCCCTAATTTTGTCCGCTTTGGCATACCTTCATGCACATGCTGCAGGTAAATCCGACACCCCGGTAAGAGCGGCAGGCAAATTTGTTGATCGAATAAAACTCGCCGTCATTGGGGGTTTCAAGTGCATGTGCAGGACAGACGCGAATGCATGCATGACAGTCTTTACAATAACTTTCTTGCGGAACCGGACTCTGTTCCAAAGGCGCATCGGTCAGAAGCGCACAGAGCCTCACCCTCGGGCCGAACTTACGGGTGATCAACAACCCGCTTCGACCGATCGTTCCAAGCCCTGCTGAAACGGCTGCATGTTTATAAGAAAAGATGGAAACCAATGTTCGCTGGTCGGTGGGAATACCCGAAGGCGGCAGCGGCAGTGCACGAAACCCCTGGTTTCGAAAAAGCTTAGCCATATCATAGATGGCTTTGGTTAATCGACCGTTTAAATACGTGTAATGCGGGTTGAGAAGTGCGCCTGCCTCCGCTTCACCCGCTTCTTTCGATGGTTTCAACAGCGAGACCACCTCCTGGTATATTTCCTTGCCAAGTACAATCACAGCGGTGGCACCGGGAAGAAGCGTCTCAGCATCCTGTTTCACTTTCACTGCTGTAGATTCGCCTAGTTGCGCCACACCTAAAAGTTCAAGCTCAAGTCTCTGCTTCATATCCTGAAGAAATCGCTGGTCGAATCTTTGCATGGATATATCCTTTCGGTGATTTTTTTTGTGAGGTATGATAGATAATATATCCAGTGCTGTCAACAATCACGACCGGCTTACAAAAAGGAAAAAGTACGCAATCGATTTCTTAACATTTCCCGTGGATTATCACGGTGATAGAAACAAAGGGGCATAGTTGGGTTTGTGGCAAGATGGATCGTATGACCGACTTTCGAATTGACGGATATCTGCCTGGGGCTATCGGCAGAATCACTGAATTGCACGCAACTTACTATGGTCAGCACTGGGGGTTCGGTCTTTTTTTTGAATCCAAAGTGGCCTCTGAGATGTGTGAATTCTTAAACCGTTTCGATAAAGCGCACGATGGTTTCTGGACGGCTTTAATAAAGAATAAAATCATAGGTTCCATTGCCATTGATGGCATCAATGCCAGACATCTGGGAGCACATCTAAGATGGTTTATTGTGGATCCGGATTTCCAGGGAAAAGGTATCGGGAGCAGACTCATCGGGATAGCAGTAGAGTTTTGCAGAAACGCCAAGTTCAAGAGGGTCTATTTGAGCACTTTTGCAGGACTGGATGCTGCTCGACACCTGTATGAGAAACATGGCTTTAAGATTTGCGAAGAATACAAGGGTGACCAATGGGGAGTGACTGTTACCGAGCAGGTATTTGAACTGTTCTTGTAAAATCCGAATTTGTTTAAGCCCCCGTAGTTGCATAAACTATATACTCAAGTTTCGCACCCCCCAATTCGTTCCGACAGGCTGCATGGAATCTTTTTCGCTAAGGAGAAGCGAAATGATGGCTTACCGGTTTGTTTTACATATGGCGATAGTCGTCGGCTTGTTTTCATCTTGCATCTCTAAAGAGCTTTCAACCGCAAAAAAGCATGCCAGAGTATCCAGAGGGTGTACAGAGGGAAGTTGTATGAACGGAATCGGTACTTATCAATGGGAAAGTGGCGCTGCGTACTGGGGAGAGTGGAAAAACGGACAGCGACATGGCAGCGGAACCTACCGATGGCCGGATGGTTCACAGTACACCGGTCAGTGGAAAGAGGGCAAACGTCACGGGAAAGGCACCCTGCTTTGGCCGGACGGCAGCCGGTATGTGGGAGAGTGGCAAAATGGAAGGCGCAACGGGTATGGCACTTATTTCTGGCCCGATGGCGGGAAGTATGTCGGCCAGTGGAAGGAAGACCGACCCCACGGAGAAGGCACATATCTGCTGGCCAGTGGAGAAAAATATGTCGGTCAATTTAAGGATGGGAAACGCCACGGACAGGGCACCATCACGTATGCTGATGGTGGATCCTATATCGGTGAATGGAAAGATGGAGAAATAAATGGTAAAGGTACTTATATTTGGCCCACAGGAGAAAGGTACGTTGGCGAATTTGTTAATGGAAAACAGCAGGGTTGTGGAACAGCCACATTCTTGTACGGCGAAACATATGTGGGCCAATGGATGGATGGAAAGCCTCATGGCCGTGGCACCTATATTTGGCCTGAAGGCGACAAGTACATCGGAGAGTTTAGAAATGGAAAACGACACGGATACGGCACGTTGACCTATAACGATGGCGCAACATACGTTGGTGAATTTCGCAACGGGAAACGTCATGGATATGGTGTCTATATCTATCCGGATGGTAAACGGTATGAAGGGTACTGGAAAGATGACCGGTTCATAGCCTGGTGATCGGCCCAAAATCTTTCCTGGAGCATAATAATCCCCCGAATCGCCTGAGTGTTTCGTTATGATGGATAAGCAGCTTGAACTTGATGTGATCAAAAAGACTCTATGTGAAGTTTACGAGCAAAGAATACCGTTTAATAAGATCATAGGAATTCGCATAGACTCTTTAAGCGCAGATAATACCCGGATACGGTTTCAAATGAAGAAGAAATTGATTGGAAACTATGTAAAAGAGGTTTTGCATGGAGGGGTGATATCCGCAGTTCTGGATGTGGCAGGTGGAATTACCGCATCCTTTGGGGTGTTGCTGAAAATGGTGGGGGAGCCGTTTGAGGAAATCGAAAGGCGGCTGTCGAAGATCGGAACCATAGATCTCAGGGTTGATTATCTGCGTCCGGGGGCTGGAAAGTATTTTGAATCCACCAGCTCGATCATGCGTGCAGGAAGAAGAGTTACGGTCACCAGAATGGAATTGGTCAACGATGAGGGGTTGCTGGTTGCAGTTGGAACCGGGACCTATCTGGTGGGATAAGAGATGGGGGCATTTTAAAATTCATCGAGAATTGCTGTAATCGGCAGAACTCGTAAACCTGATGATGTCTTCAGTTCTTAACCCGGACAAGGCCGGTTGGAGCAATTGGGTTTCGCCATAGGCTACGACCTAACAAGGGGTAAATCCCGATCTTTAGGGGAACAAAACAGTTAATCATTACATTCTACATAACGTGACTGCATGCAATACTTTGGAATAATGCAAAAAAATTACAACCAAGCGCATAAGAGCAATGAGGTTAAAAATGATAGATGAAAAAAGAATAGAAACCGCCACTGCCCGCTGTCTGATAAAGGCGGGGACCGTGTTTCGGGAAGATCAATTTCAGGCATATAAAGATGCCATCGAGACCGAACAGAATCCCCATGCTAAATGGGTATTGGAAAGGATTTTAGAAAATGCTTACATGGCAAAGAAAAAGGGACTTCCGCTTTGTGATGATACCGGCATACCCCATGTGTTGCTGGAGGTTGGGAAAAATGCAAAACTTGCGCCCGGTTGGCTTAAGGCTGTTCATGAGGGAATTATCAGTGGGCTTAGGGCGATGCCTGGAAGGCCCATGGCGGTAAAGGGAGATGACGTTGAGAGGGTGCAGCAGTCTAAGGGGCTGTTTGATGATCCGGGCAGGGTTGCGCCTGCGCCTTTAATTATCAAACCCATAGCCGGAAATTGTTTGCGAATTACTATATTGTTGCTTGGCGGCGGCCCGGAGATCCGAGCCATGACTCACCGCATCTTTCACAAAAGAAGCATTGAAATCGTCCTAAGAGAAGCCGCAGGCTGGATGGCGTCACAGGTGAAACAGCTTGGGTGCACTCCCTGTGTTTTAGCAATCGGAATCGGCAGAACCCACGCGGAGGCCTCTGCTCTTATGCTTGAGGCAATGAAAAATGGAACCTTGAATCGACAGAACTACTGGGAAAAAAAAGTCACTGAATGGATAAATAACAAAGGTGTCGGCCCCCTGGCTCTGGGCGGCGACACAACCGCCCTGGGAACCTTTATCAACACAGGGGCACTTCGAGCAAGCGGTGTTCGGATCGTAAGCGTCAGGCCTTGCTGTTGCATGGAACCTCGCCGGGCTACGGTGGTGCTGAACGAATAGGAAAGTTCTGATTGCACTGCTGGCTATTTGAGGGCATCCGGCATGTTTTCCAATATCTTTTCAATCCTTTCGATATCGATCGGCAGATCCACTTCGGGGGAATCATACGGTGTTTGTACGACCCGAATGCGATATCCATGTTCAAGCGCCCGAAGTTGCTCAAGCTTTTCGATTTCCTCCAGTCTGCCAGAAGGAAGATGCCGAAATACTTCAAGAAATCTTCTTGTATAGGCATAGACCCCCAGGTGTTTGAAGACATCGTATTTAAAGGAACCATCACGGCCAAAGGGTATAGTGGATCTTGAAAAGTAAAGCGCAAAGCCTTTATTATCGAATGTAACCTTGATGTCCTTGGGATCGGTTTTTTCCCTTTCATTGAAGATCTTCACCGCAAGGGTGCTTATGTCGATATTCGATTCCGTTAACAGTGGATCGACCACCTGGTCAAGGCATCGAGGATCAAGCAATGGCTGGTCGCCCTGTACATTGATAACAATGTCATTGAGCTCAAGACCCAGTTTCTCAGCAGCCTCTGCAACCCTGTCTGTACCGGTTCGATTCTTGTCTGAGGTCATGATGGCCTTGCCCCCAAACTTTTCGACTGCTTCGATGATGCGCAAATCGTCCGTTGCAACAACAACTTTTGAAACACGTTGTGCCTTAACGGATCTCTCATAAACACGCTGGATCATGGATTTGCCGGCGATTGACACAAGTGCTTTTCCGTCAAACCGTGTCGATGCGTACCGTGCCGGTATGATGACGACAATTTTCATTTCAACTCTCCACGCTTCAATACGCCATAAACCGTCGAATGAAGGTATATTTCACATTGATCAACAACTGGCCAAGACACGTTGAACTGTTGACCATTATCGAATTTTCGTCTATTTTCCAATAAGATATATTTCACCTGGCCCCTGGTTTATTTGGCCCCTTGAAGGTTAAGGATCACTTCGATGTACATGGAAATGATCCGAATATTAAACAGCCGTATCAAAAGGAGTCGCAAAACATGGATATTGAATCGCTGCGCGCATTGCTTCAATCGGTAGCCAGTGGAAAAACATCCGTTGAAACGGCAACAAAGCGTCTCGTTAATCTGTCCTCAGAGGACATTGAATATGCACATATAGATCATCACCGATCGCTGCGCAAGGGGTTTCCCGAAGTGATCTTTGGGCAAGGGAAGAGTACGGATCAAATCGTCGGCATAATGGAAAAAATCATGGTTCAGGAGAATGTGGTTCTGGTTACAAGAATTGATCCCCACAAGGGACAGCAGGTGCTGCGCCGATTTCCTGATGCGGTCTTTCATGAAGATGCGAAGATGGTTGTCTGGAAAAAACATGACATCCCGGTTCAGGGAAGAGGCATCATACTGGTGGTTTCCGCCGGGACCTCGGACATTCCCGTTGCCAAGGAAGCCTTGATTACAGCAGAAGTCATGGGCAACGTGGTAAAATCCGTGTTTGACGTGGGAGTATCCGGTATTCACCGGCTGTTCAGGCACAAACAATTGATCGATGAAGCATCGGTGTTGATTGTAGTTGCAGGAATGGAAGGCGCTCTTCCAAGTGTGGTGGCTGGAATGGTCAGCCGTCCGGTTATCGCTGTACCCACAAGCATTGGTTACGGAGTGAGTTTCGGTGGGATGACCGCATTGTTTTCCATGCTCAATAGCTGTAGCTCAAACGTAGCGGTGGTAAATATAGATAATGGATTCGGTGCCGGATATATAGCCTCGATAATAAATCGGGATTGATTCACTGCACGGATTGGACTATTACATGCAGGTTCATAAAAACCGTTTTTTTCTGGCGATCGATCCTCCTCTCCGGTGGCAAACCTGGACCTTGATGCGTTTACCAGCCTCCTATAAGATGCAAATGGAGATGAAAGATCACCTGCCCCCCTCCCCGTTCCACATTGAAAAACAGGCGATATCCGGATTTTGAAATTCCATGCCGCTGTGCCATGAGCTTTGCAGCCATAATAATTTCAGCTACAATCTCCCGGTCATCATCCTCAAGATCGTTGATACTTCGGATATGTTTTTTCGAAACGATTAAAAGATGGACCGGCGCCTGGGGGTGAATATCTTTAAACACGACAAGATTGTTGTCTTCATGCAAAAATTTAGTGGATGTCTCTCCATTTACGATTCTGCAAAATTGACAGGATAGTTCCATCAGTTAAAGCCCTGTTTTTAATAATCTCGACCTCCAAAAAGCAGGCTGCCGAAAAGTTTTTTTCATCCTAACCGGCTTCCTTTTGATTTGTCAACCTATCGTTTAAAACCACTGCTTACTGTACAACCCTGATGACCTTCTTTGATTGTGCCGCAGCTTTCTCGGCAGCCTCCCTGGCTGCATCAAATGCTGCTTGGGCCTTCTCGATTGCTGTTTGGAAACCAACTCAACAAAGTTCACCAACAATTGCCGGAAGCCGCTTAATGCATTGACAAAAACCCGGATATATGAAAATCTAAAATATAGACCAATCTATTTAAAACAAAGATTAACAAGGAGGTGATAAAGGGTTAGGGTTGTGGCCTGAGAAACATTTTTAAGGGTTTAATCACCAAAAAGGAAAGGAGGCAAAATGATAAAGAAATTCTCAGTCTGTGTTTTTGCGATCTTGCTGGCAGCAACTACTGCAAGCAATTGGGCTCTGGCCGCAGCAGAGCCGGTAGAAAATCAAGTGCTCTATTATGCGAGTGCAGGGCGAGATATCCGATCCATGGATCCGGCCTTTGCCACATCGTCCGTTGAGCTGTTTATGGTCTATTCCATGTTTAATGGACTGGTGCGATACCCCCCAGGAAATGAAGGAGATATGGAGGCCATCGAGCCTGATCTGGCCGAGAAGTGGGATGTTTCTGGTGACGGAAAAACATGGACCTTTTATTTGAGGAAAGGGATCAAGTTCCATAAAGGATACGGAGAGCTTACTGCAGAAGATGTAAAATTCACTTTCGAAAGACTTAAAACAGAAGGCGCCCCGTGGGCAAAGGATTATAAAAACATCAAAGATATCCTGGTTGTTGACCCGTATACGGTGAGATTTCACCTGAACAAAATAGATCCTTTCTTTCTTTCAAAGTTGACCAACTTCCATGGCGGATTCATCGTTAGCAAGAAGGCCCGGGAAAAACTTGGCAAACAATTCAAATCAGAACCCGTTGGAACGGGGCCCTTTCAGGTTGGGGAATATCGTCCCAAAGACAGATACATTCTGTTGCGAAATGAGGATTATTGGCGTGGAAAACCGGTTTTGGAAAAGATCATCGTCCCGTTTATGCCGGATATTGCCAGCAGGACCATGGCCTTGCAAAAGGGCGAGATCCATATGGCACCGGGCAAGCTGGATGAGAAGTGGGTTGCTATGGCAAGAAAGGCGGGTTTGATTGTTGATGTTGACTTTCAAATGGGAGTTGCCAGCTGGATCCATTTTAACATGACACGCAAGCCTTTTGATGACTTAAGGGTAAGAAAAGCCCTTGCATATGCCACCAACCGGGATGAATTCGCCAAGTTCTTTGGCCTTTCCATAACGAAACCCCTCTATAGCCATGTGCCTCCGGGTGCATTTGGGGCGCTGAAAAAAAGCGACATTCCGGTAGAGCTGCGATACGAGTACGATCTCAATAAAGCACGGCAGTTGCTTGCTGAAGCTGGTTTCCCCAACGGGTTTAAAACCAAGATGCTGGTAAGCGAAAAAGGCAGCTATATGACTCCCATGACTGTGTTGCAGGAGCAATGGCGAAAGGTTGGAGTCATCATCGAACTTGAAACCATAGATCATCCCACCTACCATTCCAAGATCCGCAAAGATGCCAATCCTTTGATATGGTACAATGCTACTCGAACCCCCATCGCCGGTGTCTATCTGACCCAGTTCTTCCATTCCGCCTCCATTGTTGGCAAAAAGACAGCCATTACCAATTTTTCCCATTACGGAGAAGTGGATGCGGATGGAGATGGCGACATTTCCGACAATTCCATAGACGCATACGTGGATAAAGCCCGTTATGAAATGGATCGGGAGGTTCAAAAAAAGTTATATGCAGAAGCCCAACTGCGATTGCTAAGAGATCTGCCGGCAATTCCCGTAAGAAATCAACACTACGTTTTTGCAAGACAACCCTATATTGATCTTGGATATGAACCTGAGAATTGTATGATCTATGGATACCATCTTACGGAGAAAACAAGGATCTTAAAACATTAACAACTATTATCTAAACTATTTGTTTAACTTTCATTACGGGAAGAGAAGCGGTATTCTCTTCCCGTAATGGCAAAATGCATTTACAAAATTTCCCATTCCATGCTGCTCTGCTGAGAAGAGAGGGAAATGAGCTTGTTGTTTCGGTTATAACTCAGGTTTCGCACCCTATTTTACCGTAAAGTTGTAAATAGGTCTTAAGTCGCCATCATTATAAGGCTTTACAACGCATTTAAGGGTGCGAAACTTGAGTTATAAGCCATGCATGCTAAACCTGCACCCATTTTAATCGCCTGATTTCTCAACTAATAGGATTATCGGGAGCGTTCAGTTGCTTAAGTATATCATAAGAAGATTTCTTTGGATGATTCCAACACTGTGGTTCATTGTCACCATCGTCTTTTTTGCCATGCATTTACTGCCGGGGGACCCCGCCATCGCCATACTTGGAGAACATGCAACAGCCGAAGCGCTTGCAAAGCTAAGAGAGCAGTTGGGCTTAGATCGTCCCCTGATATTACAGTACATATCGTTTCTGGAGAATTTGATCAAAGGAGATCTCGGCACCTCTTTGAGCAATAACAAACCTGTATCACAGCTAATCCTGCGGATGCTTCCATATTCCATCGAGCTTTCTTTAAGTGCAATTCTTATCAGCATCTGTATTGGTATTCCAATAGGTATCCTTTCGGCTTTAAAGCGCAACCGGTTAATTGATTATGTGGGACGAACGCTGGCGCTTATGGGGTTTTCAACTCCTTCGTTTTATCTGGGGATATTGCTTTTGCTTCTGTTTTCCTTGAAGCTGGACTTGTTTCCCATGATCGGTGTAGGTGAAACAGGTAATCTTGGAAGCAGATTATATCATTTGATACTACCTGCACTCAGCTTAGGGCTTGTCAATGCATCCATGGTCATGCGGATGACAAGATCGGCCCTGCTTGAGACCTTAAATGAAGACTATATCCAGACCGCACGCAGCAAGGGGCTGCGCGAGATGAAAGTGATCTACAAACACGCACTCAGAAACGCGCTGATCCCGGTCATCGCTGTTATCGGTGTTTATATCGGGGTCACGATGGGGACGGCAGTGTTGACGGAAATCGTATTCAACAGGCCCGGCATCGGAAAATTGCTGGTTGGCGCTGTGTACAACCGAGACTATCCCACCATCCAGGGAACGTTGGTGGTATTTGCAGCGTTCATAGCGGTGGTAAACCTTCTCACAGATTTATCATATGGCATTACCGATCCAAGAATACGATACGAGTAAACCCCGTTAGAGAACGATGTTCTCTAACGACTATAGATGGTAGCATTAAACCACCATCTATAAGGAATTACCTATACCACCGCCAAGAGTCGGTGGCTTTCTCTAACGGGGTAAACAGCCCCGACCCAAAAAGGGCAAGGTTTTCCATACACTGAACCCCCGAACGCTCGTATAAGCTGAGGCCTTGATACAATAAGAAGAAACGTGGTTCAAATTTGAAGCAAATTCCAGATATGATTGACCAGTATTATGGAAAGAAGACGCACCGCATTTTCAGTATTTAAAGAAAGCAAAGTGGCCATAGCCGGATCGATACTCATTATAGCGGTCAGCCTTGTAGCCGTATTTGCCCCCTGGCTTTCCCCCTATGATCCCCGGGAGCAGAGTATTTTGAATCGCTTTGCCTCTCCGCAGATGCCCCATCTTTTTGGAACAGATGAATTCGGAAGGGATATCTTATCTCGCGTAATATGGGGCTCTCGAACCTCTCTGACGGTGGGAATCTTATCTGTTGTTTTCAGCGGAATATTAGGCACGTGTCTTGGTATTATCGCCGGGTATAACGGAGGGTTCATGGAAAACATGATTATGCGGATGACAGACGCATTCCTGTCTTTGCCCTCATTATTAATGGGGCTTATCGTCATAGTTGCACTGGGTTCCGGCACCTCAAAGGTGATAATCGCCATATCTGTTGCCCTGACTCCAAGATTTATCCGACTGGCTCACGGGCCCACTCTGTCGCTAAGAGAAATCGGTTATGTGGAAGCAGCCCGAGCAAGCGGCAGTGGTGGGTTTCGAATCATGCTTCAACATATCTTGCCGAACATAATCGGCCCCATAGCGGTGATGGCAACACTTTGGGTGGCCACGGCCATTAGAATCGAAGCAAGCCTCAGTTTTCTGGGCCTGGGTACGCAACCACCAAATTCAAGCTGGGGGCTCATGTTAAAATCCGGTGTAAACAATATCATCATATCTCCCTGGCTGGCGGTCTTCCCTGGCATAGCGATAATGCTGGCAGTCATGTCTTTTAACATGGTGGGAGACGGATTGCGGGATGCACTGGATCCCAGACTGCAAGGGTAAGTCAAAACCAAAACAGCATGCGCCTGGCAAGGCTATAAGCTAATAACCGCCGCCTATACTTATATAGATATGTATATAGATATGGAAATTTCGGATAGTGACATTTGTATGCTTGCAGATGACCTTGCCGGTGCATGCGATACAGGGATTGAGTTTTTGGATATTCTCGGACAGGTTACGGTTATCGTCGATTCGGATGCGCCTGGAAAAAAACCGGCATCACAGGAAGCATTGAATGTCTGGAATACGGAAAGCCGTGACCTGACTGCAACAGAGGCGTACGAAAAAGTGAAAAGAGCCTCAAGAGCCGCTTTCACTGAAGATAAAAGAATCCTGTTTAAAAAAACCGATAGTGCCTTTCGTGGCAATTTCGGATATGAAATTGCAGCGGTGATGGATGAACTACATATCAAAATATGTTGTATTGCCCCTGCAATTCCTGACTTTGGCAGGGTCACGCGAAACGGCGTGCAATATCTTGATGGAAAGCCTATCTCAGAGTCGTTTTACAGCAAAGACCCCAGACACCCCGTAACAGAATCAAACGTTTTAAAAGTTGCAGCAAAAGGCAACAGCAGGCCTGTTGGTTTACTAACCTTAGAGACATTGAGAGGTGAGGAAAATAATGGGACTCTTAAGGGATTGCTCGATTCAGGGGTTGAAGTTATAGTTGTGGACGGGGAATTTCAGGAAGATCTTAACCGTACAGTGGATATTTTCTTAAAACAGGCCGGTCCATTGATGTTTGTGGGTGGTCAGGCTCTGGGACAGGCCGTGGCCAGGCACTGCTCGAAGCGATCTGAAAAGAAAAACTGGTCCAGAATCCCTAAAGAGCCTATCATGGTAGTTTGTGGCACATTGCATCCAAGAAGCCAGGAGCAGATGAGTGTACTTTCCGAAGCCAGTGGCATTGATCCCGTATGGATCGAAGCTTATACGGAAAACAGTTCCGGAAACATTAAAGGGATTGTTGACAGAGCTTTAGTCAACTTGTTTAACCAATTTGAAAATTTTGGAATTGGTCTTTTAGCATCGCCGGCAGATGTCAAACTTGATCCAAATTTTGTGGAAAATGCCCTGGCCATCACTGTTGAAAAAATATTTGAGCACACCTCGCTCTCCGGGTTGATTCTAACCGGGGGAACGACGGCCTACAAGGTATGTCGGCGCATTGGTATAGCGAGCATCGAGTTGCGAGAACGTATTGCTTCAGGCACGATTCTGGCTCAGGTGCCGAGCTTAAGCGGCATGGCCGTATGCAACAAAGGAGGGTCTCTGGGAGAGCCGGATGCTCTGGTGAAGGTTGCAGATAGAATAAAGGCTCTTATTTGAAAGCGTGTTCGTGCAATCAACAGCAGGAGGAATCATATAATGGCAAACAGACTTCCCCGAGTGGGAATTACCATGGGAGATGCAGCGGGTATTGGTCCTGAAATTGCGGTTAAAAGTTTGGCCAATCCGGAATTGTACAGACTATGCAATCCGGTGGTGCTGGGAGATACGCGCGTGATTGAGGCTGCCGTGAAATTAACCAATACCCGGCTCGATGTTCGATCCATAAACACTCAGGAATTGCCGGAGGCAACACCGGGATTGATCCATGTAATCGATTATCACAATGTGGATCCAGCCACTTATGAAATGGGTGCAGTGAATCCGAAAAACGGGGATGCGGCGGTTCATTACACCAAAGAAGCCGGTAGAATGTGCCTGGATGGCCGGCTGGATGCCATGGTTTCGGCTCCGTTGAACAAAGAATCCATGCGTGAAGCCGGTTATAATTATGAAGGACAAACACAAATTCTTGCCGAGCTGTGCAACGCTCGGCGCCACGGTATGGCGCTGATTTTGGGTGATTTGCGTATTATGCTTCTCACCACGCACATGGCATTAGCAGAGGCCATAGCCCGGGTTAAGAAGGATCGAGTAAAGACGATGCTGGAATTGGCCTGGGAATTACTAACCTTCATCGGTGTGCCAGATCCGGTGATTGCCGTCTCCGGGCTAAATCCACATGCCGGGGAGGGGGGTCTGTTCGGCCGAGAGGAAATTGACGAAATTGTCCCTGCGATTGAAGAATGCCGATCCAACGGTATCAATGTTGTGGGGCCTCTTCCGGCAGACACGGTGTTTCACCGTGCAAATCAGGGGGAATTTGATCTTGTCCTGGCGCTTTATCATGACCAGGGCCTGATGGCAGTCAAGCTGCTGGGATTCGGTCATGCGGTGACCCTGCTTGCCGGGATACCGATTATTCGAACCTCAACCGGTCATGGCACTGCTTTTGACATTGCAGGGAAGAATATCGCCGATCATACTAACCTGTACAAGGCGATTGTACTTGCCGCACAGTTGGCCGTAAAAAAGGTAAACCGTCAGTAGTGGGGAATTATTAACCGATCGCTTCAGTACTTTACAGCCCCAGCGGTAATTCCGCTTACAATGTAGCGTTGAAAGAACACGATAAAAATAATGGCCGGAATAATGGCAATAACCGTGCTTCCGGCAATCAATCCCCAATCGATATATTCGTCAAAATAGCGAACTATACCTATGGGGACGGTCATAGCATTTTTTCGGGTCAGTGTGAGTGCAAAAAGAAACTCGTTCCATGAAAAGAGGAAAGCCAGAATGGCTCCTGCAAAAATCCCCGGCCTGGTAATAGGCAACAGTATGAAAAGGAAAGTCTTAAATTTCGAAGCCCCATCCACCTTTGCCGAATCGTAGAGATCCTGTGGAATACTCTCGAAAAACCCCTTCATGATCCAGACGATAAATGGAAGAATGAAAAATGTATATGTAACGATCAGCGATTCCAATCGATCGATTAAATCAAAGGTAATCATAATCAAGTTAAATGGTACCACCAGAGCGATGGGCGGTATCAGCCGGCTTGAAAGAATCGCACCGAAAACCACCTTGCTCCCCCTGAAGCTAAAGCGTGCAAGGCCATAGCCTCCAAGAACCCCGCAGGCAACTGACAGGCCAACAACCGAAAGCGCCACATACAGGCTGTTTACGACATATCGGCCGAAAGGCCGATCCCGAAGCGATTCGATGTAGTTCCTTAAGGTTGGCTTCTCAGGAATCCAGGTGGGCGGAATCGTATATATCTCCTTGTGCTCTTTAAAAGAAGTGATCCCCATCCAGAGCACAGGGAAAAGAGAAATAATCAGATAGATGGTTAAAAATGTGTAAAGAACCACCCTTCCCTTTTTTATTTGCTGCCTGCGTCTGGATGTCGACAATCTGGCGTTCTGCTGGCTCATATTCTCTCCTTAATTTAGACCTCAACCTCGGCTTTAATAGTTTTAAAATAAGAAACAGTGACAAGTACGCATAACATCAACATGATAACAGACAGGGCAGACCCATAACCCTGTTTGAGAAAATGCATGGAAACTTTGTAGATATATGTTGCCAGGGTCTCGGTGGCGTCCACCGGTCCTCCTCTTGTAAATACATAGATAAAGTCAAAGTTGCGTAGAACAAATATGGTCCGAAGGATAAGGCAAATCTGAATCTCGGGCATGATATATGGAATGGTAATATTGGTAAAAAATTTCCATCTCCCGGCTCCATCGATGGTTGCCGCATCGATGATGTCATCGGGAATACGCTGAAGTCCGGCAAAAAGAATAATGATAAAAAACGGAGAGTTATACCAGATGTCCACCCAGATTAGCCATATCCATGCGGTTGTCACATTGCTGAAGAAAGAGAACATATGGTCAAGAACTCCAGTAACAACAAGCAGATAGTTCAGCACTCCATAGGAATCGTTCAACATCCACTTCCACATGATGGCTGCTGTAACAGGGGGAACCATCCAGGGAAGCAGAAAACAGGCTACGAAAACTGCCCGGTATTTTATTCTGCTGTTTAAAAGAACTGAGATAAGAATACAGAGTGAAAGACCAATGACGGTGGCAAAAACCACGTAAATCATTGTGTGCCCAAGGTAGCGGTAGAAATTTTCATCCATCCCCGAAAAGGCTCTTATATAGTTTGCAATCCCCACAAATTTTAATATTCTTAAGATAACATCTTTTTTATAAAAGCTCTGATGGATGACTAGAATGGTGGGGACCAGAACTACAAGCGCAACAATGATCAGAGTGGGAATAACCGATACAATTTCGAAACGATTGTCGATATATTCTCTGATACGCGCAAAAAAGGGCTTTTTTTCAATCTCCGCAACTTCCATATAAGGGGTGGCCATATGACACCTTTCGTGCTTCTTTAAAGAACAGGGGGGTTAAACCCCCCCGCCCTTTCTTTTTAACGTTGATTTCTTTTTTATCTGTTTGCTACCAAAACAAGCGGTTCATTCAAGCTACTGCAGAGCATTTATCTGTTTGGCAGCCTTATCAAGAGCCTTTTGAGGCGTTTGCTGTCCAATGATTGCACTGAGAATCGCCTTGGCCATAATATCTTCGGTCTCTTTATACCTTGGCCATCTTTCGGCAACGCTTCTGGAAACGCTTCCCTTCAACACATCCACATAGGGCCCGATGATTTCCGCCTTTCTAACATCCGGATCATCAAACACCGCTGGCACGGTCGCAATATTGCCCTCATCGACGATTTCTGTTTTCTGGGCCTGGTAGGTTCCGTAATTTATGCAATATTTATATGCCGCCTCTTTGTTTTTTGATTTGGCATTGACCGCAAACCCGCATAACACTGCAATTCCTCCCCATTTGGGATGGTTCAAGTCTCTTACCGGGTACATGGCTGCACCGACATTCTCAACGCCATTTTTCTTAACCGTATTGAACAGAATCATCGGCTCTTCCACGGTCATGGCAGCAATTCCGTTGATGATGGCATCCCAGTTATCTCCCTCTGTATAGTCTGCCACACCCTTGGGGACCACTTTGTATTTGTTTCTTAAATCAGCAAGAAACTGCAGCGCGGCAACGCCCTCCTTGCTGTTGACGATGCACTTACCCTTGTCATCGTACATTCTGCCGCCTGATGCATAAAGGTACTGCAGAAACGTCTCCAGCCCGTACTCAGGTCGTCCGCCCGCGTAATAGAAACCCCATTGATCGATGACCCCGTCTTTGTTCTTATCAATGGTAAGTTTCTTAGCATACTCCACCAGCTCATCCCAGGTCTTTGGGGGTTTGTTCGGATCAAGCCCTGCCGCCTTGAAATAGTCCTTGCGATATATCAACATCCGGCTGTTCCCCCACTGGGGCGAGGCATAAATCTTATCGCCAACTGCAAATGCTCCTTTAACCGCCGGACTGAAGCTCTCCCACTGATCTTTTGGATAATTGGGAATCGGAACAAAAAAGCCTGCCCGGATAAAGTCGGCCATCCAGTAATGGTTGACATTTACCACATCAAACGTGCTTTCACCAAGAGCAAGTGATTTGCTTATCTCCTCATAGATCTTGGTGTCCGGCACCTCGATCACATCCACCTCGATTCTATATTTCCTGAAAAAACGAGCATTTGTAATCATCACAGCCGGATCAAACCTCAGGGCGCCAAAGTTGGCGATGGTAATCTTCTTCTGCGCTGCCACCTCATCGGGAATCACGATGAAACTGCCCATTGCCATGATGAAAACCAGCATTGCGAAAAAAACCTTTTTTAACATTTTGAGCCTCCTTTCATTTTTTGAAAATTGAATAACGCCGTTTGCTTGTCTTGATATCTCGCTTATAAGATACCTAGATATCACCTCCTTTTGACTGTATTTGGTTTTTGACGGCTTTCGTGCCTTCGATGGTAAAAAGCTTTGGTTGTGATGGGCTAGGCAAATTTCCGTTTCCGGAAAAGGCTGCTTCAAAAATAAGCCAATAGATCGCTATAATGTAGTTATATAAAATATAAATTGCACACAATGTCAACAAGATTCTGTCAGACTCTAAGCGCCTCGATTTCACTTCGAGAGATTCCCACCGATTCCCCGGCTTCAAGGATCTGATCCCAGGTGGACTGATCCAGAGGAATCCCCTCGCGTCTTCTTTGTTCCCGCGTCTGGTGCTCTATATCACCGGGCAGCAGCACCTTGCCGTCCGGATCTTTGGGGGGCGATCCGGTTACCCACTGCGCATAGCGTTTGATCTCTGCAACATAAGCATCATGGTCGGTAAATGGAGCAGGGTCGATGGCAATACTTGTCAGACAATTGATCAGTTGAGTCACACCTGGTTTCGTACACCCTCCCCCCGAGAATGCACCAGCCAAAATGTCGGCTATTACATTAAGGCCATAACCTTTGTGCCCACCCATGGGAAGCAGTGCACCTCCAGCATAAAAATCATTGGGATCTGTAGTGGGGTTGCCGTCTTTATCAACAATGATACCAGGAGGAACCGACTCTTTCTTGTTTCGTGCAACAGCAAGCTTTCCTTCGGCGATCACGCTTGTGGTAATATCCAGCAAAACGGGATGTCTGCCTTCCACCGGAACGCACACGCAAATCGGGCACAGGGATTGACGGCGATCAGTACCCCCGTAGGGAACCGCCAGCATTCCCCTTCCGGTTGTGTTCATAAAATGAAGAGAAACCAGTTGCTCTCTTGCAAGCTGTTCTGCCCAGTCACCCAGGCGACCCAGGTGCGCGCTGTTTCTAAGAGCGGTCATTGCAAGACCCGTCTTTTTTGCCTTTGAAGCCAGCAACGTGATGGTCTGCTCCCCGATCACCTGTCCGAATCCAAAATTTCCGTCCACCACAGCCACGGTTTCGTTTTCAAAAACCATGCGAATACTCTGCCCGGGTTTAACCAGCCCCTCTTTGAGAAAATCAATGTACCGTAAAACCCGTATCACACCATGGGAATCATGACCGCACAGGTTTGAATCCACCAGATGGCGGGCTATGCACGCCGCTTCGTCGTTGCTGCAGCCTGCTGCATTGAAAATTTTGGAAACGACTTTCTCCAGCTTTTCAGCCTCAATTAGCATAATGTTTGCCTTTCTTGTCATAGATTTTAAAAATACGCCTTCAGGGCACAATTAATGTTTTAAGCGAACTCTGTCGTTCAAGTTCCCTGGACTCCTTTTCAAAAACTTCTGCAATCTCATCAAGCCTGTAGGTTGCAGAATTTTCAAAGATGACATCCAGGTTAAACACCCCTCTCTGTACCGCGCGATAGGCTTCTCGCATGTTCTCAACAGATCGAAGCCTGGTGTAATGAACCGCATTTAAGTTGCGAATCTCCAGCCCATCTTCGTGAAACCGATTAAAGCAAAACTCTTTGACAGGTGCATAGTTATCCCCATAAATAGCCAAAATCCCGTTATGTCGCACCATGTCCAGCGCTTGAACGATTCCTATACCTGTGCCTCCAACGGCTTCCACCGCCACGTCCACACCTTCGCCGTTTGTGATTTCATCAACAACCGATGCCGGTTTCATCTCACTGGCGTTGATAACATGATGAGCTCCCAGCTTCTTTGCAACCTTAAGTTTTGATTGGACCACATCAACGGCAATGACTTTTGAAGCACCTGCCTTTATTGCCCCCTGCAGCATGATGTTGCCCGCAAAACCAACTCCATTTATTGCCACCGTATCTCCCAATTTTACCCCCATATGCCGTGCTGCCCAGGCAGCGCATCCAAGCGCTTCGTAAAGGCAGCCCACTTCAAAGGAGACCCCCTCGGTTATCGGTTGAACATGTCCGATATCGGTGACCCAGTAATCGGTATAGGTTGGGTAGACAAGGCTGCCCACCCTGTCCCCGACAGATACTTTTCCCCCGCCAAGGTACTCATCCACAGCGATCCCTTTTTCAACGATGGTTCCTCCTCCTTCATGTCCCAAAGGGCCTATGGGGTATGCGTGGCGCGGGCGACCATCTAACCGGGGTGCACCAAGCTGTGTTTCCGGCCCACCTCTTGCCTCGTCCTTGGGTCTTACAGAGATGCCCCGGTAGAAATACCGCTCCGAGCCGCACACCGAGGCCTGGTAGGTCTTTATCAGCACCTGTGTGGGCTTTAGTTCAGGAAGCGTTATTTTCTTCACTGTTATCTTGCCAGGTTCCAGGTAAACCACTCTTGTATCTACCATTTATTTATCCTTTCAACTACTAAGACCTTCAGCAAATCTGAATAGCGGAATGATATGATCCCCCGGTCTCAACGTCGTCACAGCGGGCCCAACTTTCTCAACCACCCCTGCCCCTTCATGACCCAGCACAGAGGGCAAGGGTGCCACCAGGTGTCCGGTCATTATGTGTAGATCGCTGTGACAGATTCCCCCTGCGGCCATTCGAACAAGTATTTGGCCTTCTCTGGGATCTTCAACATCGATCTCACATAGCTTCAACCCCTTCCCCACCTCAAATAGCACCGCTGCTTTCGCCTTCATCGGATTCTTCTCATTAATTTTTACTCTTTAGGAAGGCCTCGCATTTTAAGCCTGAAAAATACTCTGATTGCTCTCCAGCCTTACTTGAAATACAACCCTATAAGAAACACGAACAATCTGTCAAGGCACCGTTCAATATAAGAAGTCTATGCTTTTTCCAAGACTAAATATGTGAAAAAGTGACCCCTTTTAAGGGCAGTTGAAATAAAAGCTAAAGTTGTAAGTGATCTAAAGTGATCTAAAGTGCCTAAAGTTAAGGTATCGCTTCGCTCTTTCATTGTAAAAATAGATTAAATTCCTTAACATTACCCTTATACAAAGAAAATTAACTTTTCATTAAGGCTCTTCAGGTATTGACGCTTGCTGTAAATAGTTTTTATTAATCTTTAATCATTTCACAATGTGTTCTTACAGAATTTTTGGGTCATTGAAAAGGAGTGAAACCTCCCGTGAAAGAAAAAATAACCATCCAGAAGCTTATGATCACCGACAAATTCATGCGGCAAAAACGCCTGCTTCAGGATCGCGGTGAACTGGCGCTCATTGAGGACGGGAAATCCTTCCGGCATCTGGGCTACTTCAGCCTGAAAAAAGGCAGTGGATATACCCGTGGAAATCACTACCATTTGAAAAAAACAGAGCATTTCTACATTATAAGCGGAAAGCTTCGGATTCAGCTCGTGGACCTTGACACAGGGAAAAAATCAAACGTTTGGCTTCAGGCAGGCCATCGGGTCGAGATCCATCCAAGATGCGCTCACCGGTTCATTGCAGATGAAGACGCACAGGTCATAGAGTACTACGACACTACATACGATCCTGAAGACGATCTTGATTACGTGGATTTCTGATACGATACAGCCCTTGACACTTGACTGTGACTGTGGGAGAAAGAAAAAGCAAAGCAAATTTTTTGGGAAAGGCCAAAGTTCCAAATTTCATTGCTCCATGAATCATCAGCCCTACTTTATTGCATGATTTAAACTCATTTATAAGAGCCGTTAAGAATGACTCTAAGATCCTTCAAATAATCGATTAGAAAGGGGGTGAACAAGGAAAACCTAAACACCGAATAATGATTAGAGCTGATTAGAGCGCCTGGATAACACGTTAACAAAGGAGGCACAGATGATTTTCAAAGACAAGCGTAGCTGGACGGTTATTTTTGCTGCCATAGTGGTGATGCTGGTTACATCGGTGGTTTTCGCTGCAAACCGTGATTTCAACAAAGCTGAAACCATCCGGATCGGTTCTCTTGGGCCCGTGCAACTGGTACCTGGTATCGGAATCCATAATGCCGCAAGGATGGCGATTGAAGAAATTAATGCAGCAGGTGGTATCCACGGAAAGAAAATAGAGCTTTTTATCGGAGACACAGAAGGAAAGCCGGAAAAGGGTATTACCGCTTTAAAAAAACTCGTTCTTGAAGACAAGGTGGATGTGCTTGTGGGATGTTTTTCAAGCGGTGTCGCACTGGCTCTTCAACCGTATCTGCCCCGATACAAAATCGTGCATATCGCTACAGGCACTGCCTCGATTACATTGACCAACAATGTTAAGAAAAACTATAAAAAATACAAATATTTTTTCAGAAACATGATCAACTCCGATATCCGCCAGCAGAAATGGGCTGCAAAGTTCGTAAAGGAATTTGTGAACGGAAAGCTGGGATTCACGAAAATCGCTATCCTGGCTGAGAATACAAAGTGGGTTCAGAATTATGCCCCGAATTTAAGAAAAGATCTTGAAGATGCAGGACTGAAAGTGGTTTTTTATGAGATGTTCGACATCGATATCAAAGATTTCTCGCCCACTTTTGTAAAAATCAAGTCTGCGGGTGCCCAGTGGATAGCCCAAATCGTTAGCCATGCAGCCAGCATCCCGCTGACCAAGGCATGGTATGATACCAAACCCGCTCCCATGGGATTGTGCAACGTTGCCGCCATGGACTCAAAGTTCTGGGAAATGACCGGCGGCAAATGCCTGGGGGAGATCACCTACAACTTCATCGCTCGCGCACCTCTGACAGACAAAACAATTCCCATGTGGGATAAATATGTAAAAAAATTCGGAACCAACCCTGTGTATACTACAGGTTTTACTTACGATACAATTTATATGCTCACAGAGGTGATCAAACAGAAAAAATCCTTAAAATCCGAGGATATCATCAGCGGCCTCGAAAATATCTCTTACAAGGGAGTGCTGCATCCACAAATCGGTTTTGACAAAAAGACCCACGACCTTCTGGAAGGAAGATACGTCATGCCCATGGTACAGTGGCAGGAAGGCGGCAGACAGGTGGTGATTTGGCCGGATCAGTTCAAAACCGGTGATTATGTTGTACCATTTTAAATCTATCGCTTGTGAAAATAACTCATCGCAATGGCCCGCAACGGTTTAGATGTTGCGGGTCATTGAAGAGCCTGCAGCCCCGCTTGAGCAGGATCTTCGCTACGCTTCGACAAGCTGCGGGAAATGCGCTCGCCCTTTTGAATTCCCTTAGGGGTGTGCAAAGCGCAATTCAATAGGGCTCGCTGTTTCGGTTCGATCACCCCCGGGGGGAGGCTTGGGACGGAAATAACCGAAGTGTACGACAAACGGTAGCCAATATTATATTAGGATGGAATCATGGCAACTTTGATCAATATCTTGGTGCTCGGTGCAATTTGGGGTGCGATATACAGCCTCATAGCTGTCGGTTTTACCCTCATTTTCGGTGTGGCCGGAATTATCAATCTGTCTCACGGCGCCTTTTATATGCTGGGTGCCTATTTAGCGTATACCTTCATGACCATTTTCAAAATCAATGTCTGGCTATCAGCACTGATGGCCGCAGGAGGCACTGCCATAATCGCTATGCTTATCGATCGTTTCGGGATCAGACCAACCCGTGAACGCCATGTTTATGTGCTCATTATTACCCTGGCTTTTGCCATGTTTTTCCAGGAGCTTATGTACGCGATTTATGGCCCACACGGAAAACCGGTTAAAAGCTTTGTTTCTGGTGATATAATCCTGGGCGATGTGCACGTGAGCTATCAGAAAATATTAACATTCTTTGTGTCTGGCGCTTTGGTAACCCTGTTGTGGCTTTTCATCAAGAAGACACGAGCCGGAAAATCCATCTCCGCTGTGGCTCAAAACAGGGATGCAGCCGTATACATGGGTATACAGCCCGAAAGAGTTTATCTGATTACAATGGGTATTTCAGCAGCCCTGGCAGCGGTGGCGGGGGTTTTCATTGCTCCGATACTGGAAGCCGTACCGACCATGTGGGTGTTTCCCCTGTTTAAGGCATTTGCAGCAGTGATAATCGGAGGGTTGGGCAGCATCGAGGGTGCCATTTTAGCAGGAATGCTGCTCGGGTATTCAGAGACCCTTGTGAGTGTGCTGATTTCAGCAAATTATCCGGACATGGTCTATCTGGTTGCGATTATCCTTATTTTGGTACTTCGGCCTAGAGGATTGATGGGCAAAAGAGCGCATTAGAAGAAATAAAGGAAAGACAAGATGAATCCTGAGGATTTATTTGGCCCGAAAATAATTTACAGAAGACTGTTGGGGTTGGGTATATTTAGCGTTGTTGTTCTGTTGCTGCCGCTTGTGTTTCAGCACGACTATCACCTTGAGCTTCTTTTCCTATGTCATTACTATGTGATACTGGCCTGCAGCTGGGATCTTCTTACCGGATTTACCGGAAATGTCAACTTTGGCCACGCATTTTTCATTGGAGGAGCGGGTTTTACCGGTGCATTGCTGAACATTCATCTGGGATGGACCTACTGGTTAACAATACCCATCGGTGGACTGGTGGCTGCCTTTTGCGGGCTTGTTGTCGGCTCTTTTACGTTAAGACTAAAAGGGCCTTACTTTGCTGCGGTCACATTCTGCTTTGCCACATTGCTCTATAAATGGATCATGATTCGTTTTGACATCTTCGGCGGTGAAGAAGGACTTCCCGGCATCGACTGGCTTATGGAGACGGCTCTTGGTAAT
Source organism: Deltaproteobacteria bacterium (assembly GCA_019309565.1). Classification (GTDB taxonomy): domain Bacteria; phylum Desulfobacterota; class Desulfobacteria; order Desulfobacterales; family SURF-15; genus JAFDFZ01. The sequence continues at coordinate 31,181 of JAFDFZ010000006.1, read as the reverse complement.
TATTATTTTTCAGGAATTTTCATGCTTGCCGTTGTGTTTTTCTTATACTTTTTCTCCAAATCACCATTCGGTCTCATTTTGCGCTCCATCGGCGAGAATGAGACCACCAGTGAAGGCTCCGGTATAAATACAACTTTTTATAAAATTGTGGCATTTGTTATCAGCGCCTGTATTGCCGGAATGGCAGGCGCCATGTATGGTCATGCCCAAATGCACGTGGGCCCGGAGATGGCCCACGATTCGCTTTCCATCCTGGTACTCATGATGGCGGTGGTTGGAGGGATGGGAAGCATTATTGGACCTATCATCGGGGCTTACCTGCTCACACTGGCAAACGAATCGCTCAGATTCATGGGGGAGTTTCGCCTTTTGATATATAGCAGTGCGGTGGTGCTTATTGTCTTATTTGCTCCAAAGGGATTGCTTGACATCATCACGCGCGGTCTGCACCGTGTTTCAGGCCAGCAGCGAAGCTAAAAAAGCATCCTTCGGAAAGGCAAAATGAATGGAAACCATACTTGAGATTAAAGGGCTAAGCAAAGCGTTCGGGGGGCTGCAGGCACTGACCGGGTTTGATCTTACGGTGAAACGGGGTGAACTTGTGGGTATAATAGGGCCCAACGGGGCTGGGAAGACAACCATTTTTAACCTGATCACCGGGTTTATTCGACCGGATGCGGGCGAAGTCTGGTTTAAAAATAAAAATATAACCCATCTAAAATCCTTTGAGATCGTCAATCATGGAATGTCTCGTACCTTTCAATTAGTGGATCTTTTCAAAGAGATGAAAGTGCTGGAAAACGTGATGATACCCTGTTACTCTCACCGGGCAAGGCATCAACGAAGCCATGGAAAGAAGCCGTGGAAAGTTGCCATTGAATTTCTGGCGGAAATGGGCCTGGAGAATCGATTCAACGAACAGGTAAAGAATCTGGCTTTCGGGGAATTGCGTCTTCTGGACATTGCGCGTGCAATGGCAACAGAACCGGATCTTCTGCTGCTGGATGAGCCCTTTTCCGGACTGGATTTGGCAGATGCGAAGGTTTTAGCTTCATGTATTAAGCGCATGCACCGCAATGGCCAGACCATCGTCATTATAGAACATCGCCTCAGGGACCTTCTCAAACTGGTTGAACGGGTGGTGGCCATTGTGTTCGGAGAAAAGATCGCAGAAGGAACCCCTAAAGAAATCATGAATGACCAGAAAGTAATTGAAGCCTATCTGGGGGAAAGGAGACAATGAGTTGTATCTGCTGGAAGTAAAAAACCTAAGGGTTCTTTATGGCAAGGCCATCGCGTTGAATGGTATGAACATTTACCTGAATTCAGGGGAGCTGGTCGGTGTTGTAGGGCCGAACGGAGCAGGAAAGTCCACGCTTCTGCGTGCCATCTCCGGTGTGGTGCCGGTTGAAGGTGAAATTTATTACCGGGGCGAGAGAATCGATAAACTTCAACCGCACGAAATCATCAGCAAGGGAATTATTCATTGTCCGGAAAGAAGACAGATTTTTACTGATTTTACAGTTGAGGAAAATCTTGAAATGGGCGCATTTCTTCGAAAGGACAGAGATGGAATTGAAGATGATCTTTCATATGTATACAATCTGTTTCCTGTTCTCAAAGACAGAAAAAAACAAACGGCCGGAACCTTAAGCGGGGGCGAACAACAGATGCTGGCCATAGGACGCTCACTTATGAGCAAACCCAGATTATTGATGATGGACGAACCATCGATGGGCCTCTCACCTCTTGTGAAAAACCAATTGGCCCAGAGCATTCTCGATATCTGGAAATCGGGAATTACGGTTATGGTTGTCGAGCAGGACGCCAGCCTGGCGCTTGAGCTGACAGAGCGTGTGTATATCATGGAACATGGCAAAATAGGGCTTGAAGGAAAAAGCAAAGAACTTATGGATAACGAAGATGTAAAACGGGTGTATTTCCAGTTAACTTAATGCCTACCGCCCCCGCGCATTCGGGGATCGACTATTGAGTGAGCAGTGAGCAGTTAGCAGTGGGCAGTTGGCGGTATGTTTCGATTTCTGTATTCAGGGGAAACGGTAAGGTCAGATGACAGATGAGGTCGATTCCTTGTACACTGGGGGGAAACAAGTCAGGATAAAAAGGACCCTGAAACCCAACGACAGGAAATTGTAACCGAAGCCGTCACTACATACACTCTTGGCGGAGTAACCACGATGTAAGGCCATCCATTGTCATTCAATTTTCTACCTCGAATATGTAGCCAATCTTCGCTCCGAACCAACAAGACAGAGCCGCCCACTCCGATCGTCAGCACACTCGCCTATCCTCTTAAGTGTCATTTCATGGTCTGTAACCAGAAGAAAATACAACGGGAGCTCTGTCCATGCGCCGGTATTGATATACCGGATGCCATGATACACAATATCCTCCGGAAAATGGGTGTGCCCGCACACAACCGCCTGATATCCATTCCGTCTGGCACATTCTATCGCATTTTTCATTACATTTTCCCGAAGGATTTTGTAAAAAATCTTCCACCTCTTTGCGTATTTCGCAACATGAACCGGCTTTGCGCCCAATCGAACCCTCAATTTGTGAAGCATGGTAAACACTCGCATAAAGGCCTGATTTCTAGGCATTATCTCATCAAAATCATGCCCGTGGACGATTAGCAACCTTTTTTCAAGAGCGTATACCGATTTGAAGTGTACATTCCCGAATTTCTCCGGAATGTAGCCGTTATCATGGTTTCCCGTAATCCAGACCACCTTTCTCCGCCGGGACTGCTGCTGAATTAGATTCAAAACCTGCAGGTGAGGAAAATCTATTCTCTGATGAGGATGGTCAAGGATATCTCCATTAAGAATGAGTTCATAGGTTTCAGGGATATTTTTGATAAGCCCCTCAAACTGCTCATAAAAAAAGTATCGAGACCCCAGATGTAAGTCGCTGAGTATAACTGCTTTCATTAATAGTATCCAATTTTAGATTTTATGCCATGTTTCGGTTCCAGCAGAAAACATGCCACAGGCCACTGTATAATAATAAAACAAAAAACTGCGCCCCCTATTCTCTCACACGCATCTCCCTCCACAATAACAACATTGGGAAGGTGCCAAATATCAAATGATCGGTTCCTGGTCAAAGTGCCACCTGCCCCTTTTGGTTGGCGCATTCAATGCTCTTCTTAACTGCTTTAAAAATTCATGTCGGGGAATTTCTCTTGCACCGATACGTAAAAGGTGTCCGGTGGTAACCTGGCAGTCGATGAAATCAAAGGCATTTGCCTTAAGGTATGCTGTTAAGCCCACCAGGGCCACCTTTGATGCGTTGTTGATTCGAGTAAACATGGATTCACCGAAAAAGCATTTCCCGAGCGAAACACCGTAAAGGCCGCCAGCAAGTAGTCTGCCCTGCCAGACTTCAACAGAGTGTGCAAAACCTGACTGGTGCAGTTTGCAGTATGATTCGATCATCTCCTCAGTGATCCAGGTCCTTTCGCCCCTTTCAGATCGAACCACCGCGCATTCCCGAATGACAGGCTCAAAGGCTGTATCCATACTCAAGCGGAAAACTCCTCTTCTGATTACTTTCTTAAGACTTTTTGAAATCCTCAACTCCCCTGGGTAAAGTACAAGGCGAGGATCCGGAGACCACCAAAGAATTGGCTCACCCTCTGAATACCACGGAAAGATTCCCAGCCGGTATGCCAGAAGAAGCCGATCCGGATTCAGATCGCCACCAACAGCCAGCAAGCCGTCTTTTCGAGCCAGGGCCGGTGGGGGAAAAACGAGTTCATCCGATAGCAGATAGACAGGCATTAGATCTGAAAGCGGGCCTTACAGCAATTCTCGGTGAAATTCTGGCATACGCATAATAGTCGTATTTTGAAACGGGTGGCTGTTTTCAGCGAATTAGTGTGCCTTTAATCGAGCAGCCTGAAGGGTGTAGGTTTATTTTGAAGACCTTTTAAACCCGCCAAGCAAGAAAAGAGTATGCACCTGTCGTTTCGGGTCAACAATCAAACATCACTCTGTGGGTTTTGAACTTTGTATATCGAAGGTGAGTTTTTCATTCTCGACGCCTATGAAAACATGGCCACCATTTTCAAGACGCCCAAACAGCAACTCCTCTGAAAGAACATCTTTGATTTCTCTTTGAATAAGTCTGCCAAGGGGTCGAGCTCCCATCTTGGGATCGTGCCCTCTTTTAGCCAGCCAGGTTCGCGCTGCAGGTGAAAGGGAAAGGGTTACCTTCTTGATGGAAAGCTGTGACTTCAATTCAGCCATGAACTTCTCGACCACCCTTTCCATGATTTCCACTGTAAGAGAATTAAAAGTGATGATGCCATCCAGACGATTTCTGAACTCCGGACTGAAAAAGCGCTCAACGGCTTTTTTCCCTTTGGAGGCGGTTTCATCCGATGCTTCCCTGAAGCCGATTGTGTGGCTGCTCATTTCTCTTGCTCCAGCATTGGAGGTCATCATAACGATGACATTTCGAAAATCCGCCTTCTTTCCGGTATTATCGGTCAAGGTGGCATGATCCAGAACCTGAAGCAAAATGCTATACAGATCAATGTGAGCCTTTTCGATCTCATCCAGCAGCAACACACTGTACGGGTGTTTTCGTATCGAATCGGTCAGCAGCCCACCCTGATCGAATCCGATATAACCGGGTGGGGCTCCGATCAGGCGTGCAACTGCATGTTTTTCCATGTATTCGCTCATATCGAACCGAATGAATTCAACCCCCAGCAGTCTTGCCACCTGTCGGGCGACCTCGGTCTTTCCCACCCCGGTGGGACCTGTGAACAGAAAGGAGCCGATGGGCCTTTCAGGAGACCCAAGCCCTGCACGAGAACGCTTTATCGCGGTAACCAGCGCTTCAATTGCGTCATCCTGACCAAACACCACCTGCTTGAGTCTATCCGCAAGAGTTTCCAGTTGCAATCGATCCGAACTGGATACACTTCGATTGGGGATTTTTGCGATTTTAGCGACTATCTTTTCAATATCCGAAGGATGTATCTTCTTTCTGTTAGGCCCCCCGTTTAGCCGTATAAAGGCCCCGGCTTCGTCAATGACATCTATGGCCTTGTCGGGAAGATACCGGTCGTTGATATATTTTGCCGACAATTCAACCGCCGCTTTCAATGCGGCATCCGTATATGCAATCCCATGGTAATCCTCGTAGTAGGACCGAAGCCCCTTGAGTATCTTTATGGACTCGGAGATGGGAGGTTCAGGGATTTCGATTTTCTCAAAACGCCGGGACAGCGCCCGGTCCTTTTCAAAATGGTTCTTGTACTCTTCATAGGTCGTGGAGCCGATGCACCGCAAATCGCCTGTAGCAAGTGCTGGTTTGAGTATATTTGAAGCGTCCATGGAGCCACCGCTGGTAGCTCCGGCTCCCACTACGGTGTGGATTTCATCAATAAACAGTATGACATCCTTTTTCTTCTGCAGTGCAGTGATAACCCCCTTTAAGCGTTGTTCAAAATCTCCACGGAATTTGGTCCCGGCCAGCATGCCACCGAGATCAAGGGAATAGATCCGGAAATTTTTAAGCAAATCGGGAACTTCTTTTTTACAAATCTTTTGTGCCAATCCCTCTGCCATGGCAGTCTTTCCAACCCCCGGATCTCCCACGAACACCGGATTGTTCTTGCGGCGTCTGCAAAGCACCTGAATGGTTCTCTCAATCTCGGTCTTTCTTCCGATAAGGGGGTCTAATTTTCCTAAAGCCGCCCGTTCCACAAGGTCCACGGTGAACATCTCAAGAGGATCAGACTTTTTCTTTTTTTCGCTTTTCTCTGTTTTGAAAAATCCACCCGGCAGTTGACGATAAGATGCGTCAGAGATGCCGTGGGAAATATAATTCAGAACATCCAACCGTGTAATTCCTTCCTGGCTCATGAAGTATGCGGCGTGGGAATCCTTTTCCTGGAATATCGATACCAGAATATCGCCTATGGTCACCTCCTGTTTTTCGGCAGAACGAGCATGGTTTACCGCTCTTTGGATCACTCTTTGAAACCCCACCGTCTGTTGAAGAACATACTCCTTGCCTTCGGGAATCTGTTCCAAGTGATCCTCGAAAAAGATCTCTAACTTATGTTTCAAGTTTTCAACGTTTCCCGAACAGCTCTCGACGATATCAATTCCAGTACTGTCGTGTAAGATAGCGTACAACACATGCTCGATGCACACATATTCATGACGCCTTTTTTTTGCTTCTCTTACCGCAAAACCAAGGGTGATGCTCAATTCCTTGTTAATCATAGCTCATTCCTCTTCCATAGAACACTTCAAGGGAAAGCCGTTTTCTCTTGCCAGAGTATGGACGGTGTCGACTTTTGTTTCGGCCACTTCATAGGTGTAAGAGCCACAGATGCCGATACCATTTCTGTGCACATTCAACATGATCCGGGTGGCTTCTTCAATGGGTTTTTGAAAAACGTACATCAGAATTTCAACCACAAACTCCATCGTTGTGTAGTCATCATTGTGCAGAAGAACTCTGTACATGGGCGGCTCTTTTAGATCCGTTTCCGAATCGGATGTCACCAATTCTTCCAAATCGGGTCGATCCTCGCTCATGCTTACTCCCCCATGCCCATATCCTCTTTCGGTACAACATTTTTTCGATATATATTTTTAACCTGAAGAAAAGCCGTAGTCAAGATACAAACTTTACCATAGCCCATAGCGTCTTGAGTGCCGGCTTTCATTAAAGCGGAGTTCGATCCAACCACAAACTTTTACCCTATCTTCCACCCGGTACAAATTCAATATTATAATAGATGAACAGCACACTTGCGAATGGAAATTATCCTTGACTTTAGCCGGTGCGGATAAACTCTGTAGCTGCATAAACCACATAGCCAAACGGTCTGCATACATGATTTATCAGCATCATAATAACCGTGCCCTTTGATTCGTTTTGCAACCAACAGGGTGAACTTTGGCTCGTTTGCTAAATTATAATCATTGGCAGCCTGGCTTGTAAAGCCTTTTCAGTTTCTATCTTCCACAGCACTTTTTATATTTTTTTCCGCTTCCGCAGGGACACGGAGCATTGCGGCCAATCTTTTTCTCAGCTCGTTTTACCGGTTGCTTTTTCGGCGCCTCTTCTCCATGAGAAAACACAAGATCCTGTTCTTTTGTCAGCCGAAAATCATCGACCATATCCGGCTGTTCAAGCTGAATTCTAAAAAGAATTGCCAGGGTCTCTTCTTTAACCCTGGCAATCATGTCTTGAAACATCTCATAACCTTCTTTTTTATAAACAATCAAGGGGTTTTGCTGGGCATACCCTCTGAGCCCAATGCCCTCTTTTAGATGATCCATGCTCAACAGGTGATCTTTCCACAGACTGTCAATTGTCTGAAGCATGACCATTCGTTCTAAATGTCGAAACTCCTCTTCCCCCACGGCTGATTCTTTCTCTCTGTAAACCTTCAAAGCCTTATCAACAATCATTTGAGACAGATCTTCCTTGGACATACCATCCATAGATGTCCGTTCCATGTTCAACCGGATATTGTATTGCTTAAAAACCGCCTTCTTAAGGCCTTTGATATCCCACTCTTCGGGCAGAGTGTTTTCGTTTGCAAAAATATCGACAATCTCATCCGCCTTTTCACGAATCATCTCTTCTATGGATTCTTTCAAATCCTTTCCATCCAGAATCTCCCTTCGCTGCCGATAAATCACCTCTCGCTGCTGGTTCATTACATCATCGTATTCCAGCAAATGCTTTCTTATGTCAAAATTGTGACCCTCAACTTTTCGTTGGGCATTTTCAATGGCTTTGCTTATAAGGTTGTGTTCGATAGGTTCGCCTTCCTGCATTCCCAGTTTTTCCATGATCCCTGTAATTCGTTCTCCGCCAAAAATCCTCAAAAGATCGTCTTCCAGCGACAAATAAAACCTCGATGACCCTGGATCTCCCTGCCTTCCGGATCGCCCTCTTAGCTGGTTGTCGATTCTTCGGCTCTCATGTCTTTCCGTGCCGAGAATATGTAATCCTCCAAGCTCAACAACCCCATCACCCAGAACGATATCGGTGCCACGGCCTGCCATGTTGGTTGAAATGGTTACCGCATGTTTCTGCCCTGCCATGGCGACAATTTCTGCCTCTTTTTCATGATTCTTAGCATTGAGCACAGAATGAGGTATTCCTCGCTTTTTCAGCATCTTACTGAGATGTTCGGATACATCGATGGAAATGGTACCCACCAGCACGGGCTGTCCCTTTTCATACAGATCCTCTATTTCGTCCAGCACAGCATTGTATTTTTCTCGCTTGCTCTTATAGATGACATCCGAATGATCGATCCGGATCATGGGTTCGTTAGTTGGGATAACAATGACATCCAGATCATATATTTTTTTGAATTCAGCCGCTTCCGTGTCCGCGGTTCCCGTCATTCCGGCCAGTTTGTTGTACATACGAAAGTAGTTCTGAAATGTGATGGATGCCAGGGTTTGGTTCTCGTTTTCGATGCTTACGTTTTCCTTTGCCTCAAGCGCCTGATGCAACCCTTCGCTGTATCGCCTACCCGGCATCAGCCTGCCCGTAAATTCATCAACGATAACAACCTCTCCATCCTTTACGATATAATCCACATCGCGTTTAAACAGGGTATGCGCCTTGAGCGCCTGATTGATATGATGCAACAGTTCGATGTTTTTCGGATCGTATAAGTTCTCCACCTTAAGCAGTCTTTCCGCATGAGCAACTCCCTCCTCAGTCAGCACGGCTGTTCGGGCCTTTTCGTCGATGCTGTAATCCCTGTCTCGAACCAGTCGCGGGATGATGCTGTTGACCTGGTAGTAGAGGTGAGTGGATTTTTCCGCAGGACCCGAGATGATCAGCGGCGTTCTTGCCTCGTCAATCAAAATGCTGTCCACCTCATCCACGATGGCATAGTTTAACTCTTTCTGAACAAGGGAGCTTCGATCAAATTTCATATTGTCCCTGAGGTAGTCAAAGCCGAATTCGTTGTTGGTACCGTAAGTGATGTCCGACCGATACGCAACCTGGCGTTGCGCGTCATCCATTCCGTGAACGACGGTTCCAACCGTGAGACCAAGAAACTTATATATGTGTCCCATCCATTCGGTATCACGCTTTGCAAGATAATCGTTTACGGTAACGATATGTACCCCCTTGCCCGTTAAAGCATTTAGATAAGCGGGAAGGGTGGCGGCCAAAGTTTTTCCCTCACCAGTCTTCATCTCGGCGATTTTACCCTGGTGAAGAACAATGCCACCGATAATCTGACAATCAAAGTGTCGCATGTGAAGCGTTCGAACAGAAGCTTCTCGAACCGCGGCAAAGGCCTCGGGAAGTATATCTTCCATCGAAGCCCCCTGTGCTAAGCGTTCCTTGAATTTACCTGTCTGGGCTCTTAATTGTTCATCGCTTTTAGCCTGCATTTCAGGCTCAAGCGCATTGACCTTTTCAACGTAAGGCTGAAGCTTCCTGAGTTCCCGCTCGTTTTTGCTGCCAAAAACTTTGGTTAAAAAATTAAGTATCATTGAAAGTATGCCTATGCTTTGTGGTTTAATCTCCTCTGGCCCCGAACCCACTGAACCTGGAACCGACTCGGTTTAATAAATATTATACATGCTATTGGTTGCATCACACAAGATAAAACTTCGCTGTTTGGGTCATAAAACTTGAGCTTTATTAATATGTTTCACGTAAGATGGACGAGGTAAGATAATCTATTCAATAATGCAAAGGTGGGTTTTAAGAAACTACGCTTTTTCCAATAGTCTACTCGAAAAAAGCAGCCCATTTTAAGGGCGGTTGAACCGAGACAGCGAGCCCTGCTGAATTGCGCTTTGCGCACCCCTAAGGGGATTCAAAAGGGCGAGCGCGCACCTCTTAAGCTTGTCAAAGCAATTGGGCTTCGCCGTTTTTCCCTATACTTTAATCAAAAATATATTTTTCCGGATTAACAGGCAGTCCGTTCAATAGGACCTCATAATGAACGTGAGGTCCGGTAGTTCTTCCAGAGTCGCCAACCAAGGCGATTTTCTCACCTCTCTTTACCCTATCGCCTCGTTTTTTCAAGGCTTTTTGAATGTGGCCATACCGGGTCACCATACCATAACCGTGATCGATCACGATCACCTTGCCCAATTGACCTTTGTAACCGACATATGTTACAATCCCATCGGCGGTTGCCGCCACCGGGGTTCCCCTTCTTGCTGCAATATCCAATCCCTTATGGAACTCCCGCAGACCGGTAAAAGGGGAAATGCGATTCCCAAACCGCGACGTGATCCAGCCGTCTACAGGTCTGATGGACGGTGTACAGGCAAGAATGTTTTGTTTCCTTTCAAGATGCTTTAAGAGGGAATCGAATCGATTGTATTGATGTTTTATGGCAACATGCAGTTGTTCCACCTGGCGGTGCATTTCACGAATCAGACTGTTGTGTTTTTGGGATAGATCAATTTGGGCGTTTAAATCTTCAGGAAGTGATCCTCCCACCCCGAAAAGGGTTTCCCGGCTGTCCTGCTGCTCGATATTGGCTATGATTCTAATTTTTTCCTCAGAATTCCTTAATACGAGAAGTTTCGATTTCAGTGAATTGATCTCTTTTGCAAACTTTTGAATCTGTTTTCGTTGTGCGGTTATCTCTTCCAGATTGTTTTGGATACGGGATTTCAATCTCCACGTATTGAAAGATATTTTTCTCAGCCTCGCGTAATCATATAAAACAAACCCTAAAACAATGAAAAACCCTGCTATAGCAAAACTTAAAGCATACAATAACGTTCTGGAGGCATTGATTTGCTTGATGGGACCACCGCTATTGGGTATTATGCAAACAGATAATTTTCTATGCATATCCCAAGGGCCTATCGGATATTTTCAGTACAAGGGTTAATATAAATAAGCCTTGCGGCAAAACATTTAAATCATCTTATCATATCTATTGCGAAACTGTCAAGGAAAGAAACCCGCGAAATCCCCATTTTACAGAACTTCACGGTTATAGGAAGCGCATAACCGCATCTGCCTTAGGTACCTGCAATTCCCAGTTTGAATTTCAGGGAATTTAGCGTGTTTCTCATAAGCATTGTAATGGTCATCGGCCCGACCCCGCCTGGTACCGGAGTGATGGCTCCTGCAATTTCTTTTGCAGCGTCAAAGTCTACATCTCCTTTTAAAATTGCAACTTTTCGGCCGGTTTTTTCGCTGATTTTCTCGCCAACACGGTTCACCCCGACATCGATTACACAGGCCCCCGGTTTTATCCATTCGGGTTTGACCAAACCCGGCACACCGGCTGCAACAATGAGAATCTCAGCCCGCTTGCAATGATAGGCAAGATCCTTTGTTGCCGTATGCACTACGGTGACCGTTGCGTTGGCATTGGCTGCCTTCTGAAGCATCATAATGGCGATGGGTTTTCCAACGATGTTCGACCTTCCCACGACAACCACTTCAGCGCCTTTTGTTTCAAAGCCGGATCGAACAATCAATTCTTGGATTCCTGCGGGAGTGCAGGGAGGGAATTTAACCTCAGCGCCCCCTATCATCAAACGCCCCACATTGACAGGATGGAAACCGTCCACATCTTTGTCCGGATCGATGGCATTCAACACTTTTTTTTCATCGATCCCTTTCGGTAAAGGCAATTGCACAAGTATGCCGTGGATGGAATCATCTTTATTGTACCGATCGATAAGAGCCAGAAGTTGCTGTTCTGTTATATCCTCGGGTTGATTGTCCTGTATTTCTTTGAAACCGAGACTCTGTGCCGCTTTTATCTTCGCCGTTACATATGATATTGAAGCAGGATTCTCGCCGACAAGAATGGTTACAAGGCCGGGAACCACGCCATATTTTGTTTTGATGTTTTCAACTTCTTGCTTGATCTCTCCAAGAATTTCGTCACGAATTTCAGTTCCCTTGATCAACTTTGCTGTCATCCTCTAGGCCTCCTTTCAAAAATGATATTCCATTTTCTCCATGCATCTTTATTGCTCAAAAAACCTTCTGTTGCGATGTTCACACTTGAAGCCGATATTGCCTCAATGGCTTTCAACAGACTTCTTTGTCCTGGAAACAGGCTCACCCTAACAGAGGTTTTTGGCTTTTGCAAGATGGTTTGCAAAGAACGCCGCATCACGAAACAAAGACTGTTTATGGATGGAAACTAACTAAGCATGAAGGGGTCTATCGATGGCCGCCAGGGATGTCTCCAGCATCACCTCTGAAAGCGTCGGATGAGCGTGGATGGTCTCCGCCAGCTCTGCCACGGTCGCGTTCATCCTCATGGCAAGGGTTGCTTCTGCAATAAGCTCCGATGCCCGCGCACCGATAATATGAACACCCAGTATCTCGCCTGAATCTGCCGATGAAACAATTTTCGCCTCCCCGGCGATATCTCCCGTTACTTGTGCCTTTCCCACAGTACGAAACAAAACGGTATCGGAACGAGCCCTGCGGCCATTTTGTAAGGCCTGGGATTCGGTTAATCCCACATTTGCCACCTCCGGAGAGGTAAAAACAACAGAGGGTGCTGCCCGATAATCCATTTTGCGGTCTTTTCCCATCGCATTTTCCGCTGCAATCATACCTTCAACAGATGCAACATGTGCAAGCATTATCCTAGAAGGCCCCAGCATGTCGCCGATTGCATAAACATCTTCTGCGGCTGTCTCCATTCGTTCATTTGCGATCACCCATCCCCTGTCATCCGTTGTAACCCCCATCTCCTCAAGCCCCTCAGGCAGAATATTTGGTTTACGTCCGATACATACCAGCACACAATCCGGCTCAATCCTCCAGGATTCACCTCCTTGCTGAGCCGTGGTGTCAATAATGACTCGAAGTTTACCGGAATCCTGTTCAACCGAACCGACCGTAGCACCCAACAGAACCTTGACTTTTCGTTTCTTCATTTCTCGTTGAAGCACCTTGGAGCAGTCGCCATCTACAGAGGGAAGAGGAAGCAGGCGTGGCATGGCTTCCACCAGGGTCACCCGAGAGCCGAAGGCCGAAAAAATGGAGGCGAACTCACATCCCACCGCTCCACCGCCAATGATTAGAATGGAATCAGGAAGCTCATCTAAAAACAAGGCCTCATTGCTTGATAGGATCCGCTTTCCGTCAAAAGGCAGATGGGCAAGCTCCGCAGGGGCCGAGCCCGTTGCAAGGATCAGCTTGTTCCATGATACTTCCATTGATTCTCCATGTTCAGAGGAAACAATAACCTCCCCCGGCTTGAATCGCAGAGCATCTCCCTTTACATAACGAATTCCATGCTTTTTGAATAGTTTAAGGATTCCCTGAGCCTGGTTTTTTATGACCGTCTCTTTTCTTATTGCCAAACGTTTCATGTCGAGGCGAAAAGGATTGGGAATCTGAATTCCGAATTCAGCGGCCCTTCTAAAATGGTCAAACATATCTGCAGTGGCTTTCAATACTTTCGACGGTATACATCCACGGTTCAGACATGTACCGCCGACATTGTCTTTTTCGATGACTGTTACTTCAGCCCCAAGCTGCCCGGCTCGGACGGCCGCCACGTACCCGCCAGGCCCGGCTCCGATCACCACAATTCTTTGCGTCATATTCATCCTCCTCCACATGGATATGGCGTGCAGATGCTCATTGCTTACACCGAATCATGGCGGCGGGCAACCTCATTTTTAACAGAACCGATAAAGTTTACAGATAAGCGGAATCAACTATATTTAATAAAATTTTGAGGAATTCTTCAAAAATAAAAAATTATTTTGACAACTTCTTCAATAATCTTCTAATATAATTAAAGGATGTGACTCTGTAAGACGAAATTTCTACTTTTGATCGCAAGGCTGTAAAGCCTTTCGCAGGATGAAAATAGACGAAACGAACATCGAAATTATCAAGCAACTTCGCCAGGGAAGAAAATCGTTTCGGAAGATCGCCGAAGAGCTGGACCTTTCAGAAAACACCGTACGCAGCCGTGTTGCCCGGCTCATTGAAAAGGGCGTGCTTGATGTGGCAGGACTTGTCGACCCCGAAGCAATACCGGGGCATCGTGTCGCCATTGTCGGTGTTAAGCTGAACACCATGGATTTGGTAAAAAAGGGCAAGGAGTTTAGCATACTGAAAGGGGTGGTATCGGTAAGTGTGGTGACGGGGCGATTCGATCTGATTCTCATTGTACTTCTTAAAGAAGGCTTTGGCCTTCTGGAGTTCTATACAGAGGAGGTGGCCAAGCTTAAAGATGTTCAATCGGTTGAAACTTTTGTGGTATATAAAGGCTATAACATGAAGGTTCCGTATATTCTATGAAGGGATTTCGGCAACCGTAAAACAGCGAATACATCCAAGCCGAATAAAATTTCATTCGACAGTAGCATATAAGGACGATCGAAAGATTAAGGGGCTTAAACTTGAGAATAATATACAACAGGCCAAATCAATATTGAAACACCAATCTTGAGGAGGGATTATGAAAGAAATCGATGAGCTCAATTTGCCTGAAGACCTTAGATACACAGAGGATCATGAATGGGTCAGGATCGAGAAGGACATGGTAAGGATCGGCATCAGCGACTATGCCCAGGATCAGTTAGGGGATATTGTTTTTGTTGAATTGCCCGCTATCGGTGCTGCTTTTAAAAAAGGGGATGAATTCGGCACCGTGGAATCGGTAAAGGCTGTCTCGGAGCTTTTTATGCCGGTAAGTGGAGAGGTGATCGGCGTAAACAATGCGCTTGAGGATTCACCCGAACTGGTAAACACTCAGCCCTATGGAGAGGGGTGGATGATAGAGGTCAAATCGAGCAGGCCCGATGAAATCGAAAGTCTTATGACCAATGCCGATTACCTCAATCATCTAAGATCCCTGGAATGAACGCCCTTTCTTCTGTTCCGGAAAGGAGATCGATATGCGATACTTTCCTCATACCGACGTCGATATTCATCAGATGCTCAAAGCCATAGGAGCGGACAGTCTCGATGCATTGTTTTCACATATTCCGAAAGAATGCCGCAGATTCGACCCCCTGGATCTGCCCGCCCCTTTAACGGAATGGGAATTGACCGAGCTGCTTGGAAGACTGTCCGCAGAAGTGGCCGTATCACCAGAATATCGATTGTTTACCGGTGCCGGAAGCTATGACCATTTCATTCCTTCATCTGTCTCATACCTGATAAGTCGCTCTGAGTTTGTCACCTCATATACACCGTACCAACCTGAGATGTCCCAGGGAACTCTGCAGGCGATCTTTGAATTCCAAACGCTGGTCTCGCGCCTTTTAGGGATGGAAGTGGCCAACGCTTCGCTTTATGACGGCGCATCTTCTTTGGCTGAAGCCTTGCTTATGAGCATTCGGATTACCGGCAACAAAAAGGTAGCAGTATCCAGTCTGGTTCATCCTCTGTATCGGCGTGTAGTGAATACTTATTTTAGTGCCACGGACTATGAAATAATCGAGCTTCCTTACCTGGAAGACGGAACAACGGATTTGACTTCGCTCCAAAAAGTACAGGAGCTGGCGGCCGTTGCGGTTCAGTCTCCCAATTTTTTCGGAAGTATCGAAGATCTACCTGAAATTGGAAAAGAAGCAAAAGAAAAAAATGCGTTGCTGGTGACCTGCTTTACGGAGCCCATTGCATACGGGCTTCTTAAAAGCCCTGGAAGTCAGGGGGCCGATATCGTTTGCGGTGAGGGGCAAAGTCTTGGTATCCCCCGATCGTTTGGCGGCCCGGGTCTTGGTTTGTTTGCCAGCCGGCTTAAGTATGTTAGGCATATGCCGGGGCGGCTTGTGGGTGAAACCGTCGATAAAGACGGCAGGCGCGCATATGTGCTGACCCTTGCGACCCGAGAGCAGCATATCCGAAGGGAAAAAGCCACTTCCAACATCTGCACCAACAATAGCCTGTGCGCCCTTGCAGCCGCAATGTATATGGCATCGGCCGGGAAAAGCGGCATGAATACATTTGCAAAGCTGAATTTCGATAAATCAGAGTATCTGAAAAACGGGCTTCGAAAAGCCGGCTGTAAGCTTCCCTTTAAGAGCCGAACATTTAATGAGTTCGTTGTGATCTTCCCTCAAGGAGCTTACCAGAGGCTGCTCAAGAAAAAAATCATAGCCGGCATACCGCTGGATCGCTTTTACCCTGATCTTTCGAACCACTATGTTCTCTGTGTCACAGAGACCGCCACCAAAGAAGCTATGGACATTCTTATACAGGAGGTTACGGCATGAAAAGACCGTTAGGTGAAAGCGGCCTGATACTTAATGAGCCCCTGCTGTGGGAGAAAGGGAAAAAAGGAAGATGCGGGATTTCGATCTCCCGCCGCGATGTTCCCAGCGCTGAGATAGATGCTTCGATGATCACCGATGGACCGGACTTTCCGGATTTAAGCGAAGTCGATGTGGTGCGTCACTATACGAGGCTTTCCCAGTGGAATTTTGGTGTGGATACCGGCATGTACCCTCTGGGTTCCTGTACCATGAAATACAACCCGAAGATCAATGAAAAATTAGCACAGTTTGCCGGTTTTACCCACGCTTACCCGTTGCTTCCCGAACAGCTCTGCCAGGGTGCTCTTAGGCTGATTTATGAACTGGAAAAGTATCTTGCCGAGATTACGGGAATGGGTGCGGCTTCGGTTCAACCGGCAGCAGGCGCACACGGTGAGCTGGCCGGGATGTTGATCATCCATGCCTATCATAAAAAAAAGGGACAGCGCCGATCAAAAATACTTGTCCCGGATACGGCCCATGGCACAAATCCGGCAAGCGCCTCTCTTTGCAGATACCGCTCGATACCTGTTAAATCCAGTGAATTCGGCATTCTCAGCAAGGAAAGCATTGAATCGGCCATGGATGAAGACACAGCAGGACTCATGGTTACCAATCCTAACACTCTTGGGCTTTTTGAGGAAAATATTAGATCAATCGCCGATATCGTTCATTCAAAGGGCGGCCTGGTTTACTGCGATGGTGCAAACATGAACGCGCTTATGGGAATGGTTGATATGGGAGCTCTCGGTATAGACGTGATGCACCTCAACCTGCACAAGACCTTTTCAACTCCCCATGGAGGCGGAGGCCCGGGTTCAGGGCCGGTATGCGTAAGAAAAGACCTGGAACCTTTTCTTCCGATTCCTCGTGTAATAGAAAAGCAGGGGCGGTATTATCTTTCCGAAGCGTACCCGGACACCATTGGAAAACTGCATGCTTTTTTCGGTAATTTTGGAGTCATGATAAAGGCATACAGCTACATCCGAACCCTTGGCGCAGAAGGTTTGAAAAAAGCAAGCCAGCTTGCGGTGCTCAATGCAAATTACATCAAGGAAAGGTTGAAAGAGTTTCTACACCTTCCGTATGATAGACCGTGCATGCATGAATGCGTGTTTTCAGACAAGCGGCAGAAGGCCGCCAAGGTTACCACGCTGGACATGGTGAAACGATTGATGGACTACGGGTATCATCCACCCACCATTTACTTCCCGCTTGTCGTAAACGGGGCGATCATGATCGAACCCACAGAGACGGAATCAAAAGAAGATATCGATGGGCTCATCGAGGCGTTTAAAGCCATCGTGGAAGAGGCAAACCATGACCCGGATCTATTGCGCAACGCACCATTTCGATGTAAGGTAAAACGTTTAGATGAGGCGGCTGCAGCAAGAAATCCGCGGCTGACAGGATGATGCGGTTTAATCAGCATTTTGGTTCAAGGATTAGAGTGAAACAGAATGAGACAATAATCATCAAAGAGACATCCAGGTTGGAGAACGCCGCAAACTATAGATCAGATAATCATTTGAGCAATAAGTGGTACTGCGTTCAACTGCCGCTTACGGATTATCTTAAAGCCTGGGATCTTCAAAGGCGACTTGTTCAGGCAAGAAAATACGGAAGCATTAATCAAGACATCTTATTGCTCCTGGAGCATCCGTCGGTCTTTACGGTGGGTCGAAACGGCGGCAGAGAAAACCTCAGGGTTTCAGAAGCGTTTCTGGAACGTATCGGTACACCATTGATACAGGTTGAGCGTGGGGGCAGCATTACGTACCATGGCCCCGGTCAGCTCATAGGATACCCGATCATCGATCTGAATCGGTTCAGGTTAAGGGTTGTCGATTTTGTCTGGAAACTTGAAGAAGTGATGATAAGAGCTGCCTCGACATGGGGTATCACAGCGGAACGGAATTCAAAAAACAGGGGAATCTGGGTCGGCAACAACAAGCTTGGCAGCATCGGAGTGGCCGTGCGGCGGGGAGTCAGTTTTCATGGATTTGCCCTGAACATTAATGTGTCACTGGAACCTTTCTGCTGGATTCATCCCTGTGGTCTGAACAGCATTGGAATGACCTCTTTTGAAAAAGAGCTCTCCCGCCCCGTATCGGTACCCCAGGTGCTTGAGACCGTAAAGGGATGTGTCGAGCAGGTTTTCAATGTCAGGCTGATATCCCCTCAGGCCCCCAATATTACCTTGATCTTAAATGATAATTAAATGTCAAAACTGCTACGATTGCTTAAGGCTCCGTTAAATGGTCCACCACAACATAGAAGAAAACACCGCCCGGAAACCTTACTGGCTTAAACGGCGATTGCCGACAGCAGCCGCCTATGAAGGGGTAAGAAAGCTCATTTATCAAAAAAACCTTCATACTGTCTGCCAGGAAGCCAGATGCCCCAATATCTGGGAATGTTTCTCGCGTCGCACCGCCACTTTCCTTATACTGGGCTCAAACTGCACCCGCAACTGCCGGTTTTGCGCGGTTTCAAACGGCCCTCCTGCCGCTGAAGACCCCGCCGAACCTGAGGCCGTTGCAATGGCTGTCAAAGAGATGCAATTAGACTATGTTGTTGTGACCTCCGTTACCCGGGATGATCTTTCAGATGGAGGAGCCGGGTATTTTGCCGCCACGATCGATGCCATCCGGAAAAGAATGCCCGACACTAAGATAGAAGTTCTGATTCCCGACTTCAAAGGCAGCCCGGACGCTCTTCAAACGGTTATCGACGCATCCCCGGATGTATTGAATCACAACCTTGAAACCGTACCCCGCCTCTATCCCAGGGTCAGGCCCCAGGCTGTCTATCGACGCTCTATGGAGCTTCTACAAAGAGCCAGGAAATGGCGTAAAGGGCTTCAAATAAAGTCGGGGCTTATGCTCGGTCTTGGAGAATCAAGAACCGAAATACATAGAACGCTCCAGGATTTGTTATCCGCAGGCTGTGATATGCTCACCCTGGGCCAATACCTTCAGCCGACCGCAAACCATCTTCCGGTCAGCCGCTTTATTCCACCCGAAGAATTTGACGACTGGAAACAATCGGCGCTGAAAATGGGGTTTAAACAGGTTGCCAGCGGGCCGTTCGTTCGCAGCTCTTATCATGCTAGGGAATTCTTTCAGGGAACAGAAACCTGATCTTGCGCTTAAGTTCACTCTTTATTTCCGGTACATGGAGGTGGATTGATATGGGATTGCCACTTACCTGGGCAGAGATTGATTTAAGAGCCATTGCGCATAATGTAAGGGCGTTGCGTCAGATTACCGATTCAAAAGCCCGGTTGATGGCGGTGGTAAAGGCAAACGCATATGGTCACGGTGTGATGGAGGTTACAAAGACGGCGTTAAAACACGGTGCGGAGCTACTTGGGGTTGCCCGTATCCATGAAGGAATCCAGCTGCGGGAGGCAGGCTTCGACGCCCCCGTACTGATACTGGGCTATACCCCCTCGTGTTATGCCGAATCGATGGTTCACTTTGACTTGACTCCAACGATAAGCTCTTATCTACAAGCAAAAGCACTTTCTGATGCGGTGTGCGGAATCGGAAAAAAAATCAGAATCCATCTTAAAGTAGATACGGGAATGGGACGGCTTGGAATTTTGCCGGACAGCCGAAGATATATCCCGACAGGCAAAAAAAGTACCACATCTGCCTTAGAGGAAGTGGCCGCAATTGCTTCATTGCCAGGAGTCGAATTAGAGGGTGTTTACACGCATTTTGCCACTGCCGACAGCGCGAACAAATCCTATGCCATAAAACAATTTGAGATCTTTCTCGATTTTTTGGAAAAACTGCGACAAATCGGCATCGAACCTGCCGTACGCCATACGGCAAACAGTGCCGCAATCATTGATATGCCTGAAACACACTTGGACCTGGTGCGTGCAGGCATCTCCTTATACGGACTCTATCCGTCCGGGGAAGTGAACAAATCCCGAATCGAGCTTAAACCCGCCATGGCGTTAAAAACAAGGATCGCCCATTTAAAGAAGGTACCCTCGGGGTTTAAAATCAGCTATGGGATCACCTATGAGACAAAAACCCCGACCACTGTCGCAACGGTTCCGATCGGTTATGCGGATGGATTGAATCGGTTGCTGTCTTCCCGCGGCAAAATGCTGGTATACGGGCTGAGAGCACCGATTATCGGCCGTGTCTGCATGGATCAAACTATGCTCGATGTAGGCCACATTCCTGATGTTCAGCTTGATCAGGAGGTTGTGGTGTTCGGCGAACAGGGAAATGACTGCATCTCCATAGAGGAGATGGCCTCAGAGCTGAATACCATTAACTACGAGATCGTCTGCTCCATCACCAATCGCGTACCCCGAGTTTATCTAAGGTAATTCTTGTTCATATTAAGAGGCAACAACAAGGCTTTGTGTACTAGCTGTTTGAAAAGATTTCCCGCAACCCTATTTTTCAAAGGGATAAAATATTTCGGTTCTTCAAATCAGGCGCCGTTTTTCTTCTTTTCAGCCTTCAACTCTTCTACCAGTTCCTTCATAATGGAAAATATGTTCTTGCCCCTTTTCTTTGCGATCCTGTGGGCATCGTTAACTATTTTCGCAGCCTGCTTTTGAAGCTCTGAAGGAGGCGGTACAGGCAGGTTCAATTTTTGATATTGCCACACCAAATAACGCATTGCAAGGCGTTCTTCCTGGAATCGAATAAATCCCATGGTGCTTGACTCCTTACTGTTCAAAATGCAGTCATTCGACCCATGCTACTAATTGCAGCACCGACAATCGCCGGCACAACCGATAGCGCCTGATTGAGTTTTGGCTAAATCAGAGTATTACTTAAGCTGACCGCTGGGCCGCCAGCCTTCTGAACAAAGATCAAAAACGCTGCGCTCCAGTATAAACCTTGGATTTTGCCCGGTTGACTTGAGCTGAATGTCGGCAACAGAAAGCTTTTCCAGCGCTGTAAAAAGCTCCTCCTTAGAGTAATGATAGGCTCTTTTCAACAGCAAAAACACGGGATAGGGATTCTGGCCACTCTTTACAATGCAAAGATCAGTGTTCGCTTTCTTTTGCCGCTTTCCATTTTTTTCACTTTCAAGAGCTTCTGTTGGTGAAAGCGCATCGCTCCACGCTTTGATTTGCTCAACGACACCCTTGTCATACATGCGCAGAGCAGGCATCACGGCAGTCTTGAATCGAGGGTAGGTCAATCCCGGATGCCAGACACTGCCATGTTCACTTTCCAGAAAGCCTTTTGCCATGATCAATTTTCTAATTTGGTTTGTAACCGCGGCAAGGATTTGAAGTGGGTGAATATCGTCCGAAAGCAGAGAGTCCAATAAATGCAACGAGCGGTTCAGATCCCTTTCCGCAATGGCATTGGTCAGTTCATAGATGGGATCTTTTTTCGTACGGGATAGAACGGCTTCAATGTCTTCAAGGGTAATCGTTTTTCTGCTACCGGCATAATCAACAAGTTTTTCCAAATTTTGAGTAAAGGCACGAAGATCAAAACCGGTCATCTCCTTTGCTGCTTCAAATGCATCTCGATTCATTGTCTTATTGTTTTGTGCAAGGATCTTCTTTGCCTGCTCCAAAAGCACAGCTTCTTGAGCCAATTTATCTTCTCGACGTTCCCCCTTTGGCACCGAGCAATCGATAACAAGCCCTTTGCTCATAATGGTTTTAAACAGAGGCATTCGCCTGTTTATCAGATCAGTAGTGATAATCAGATGGTTTCCCTTCGGAAACCCCTTTTCTACCGCTACACCCAAAGCATCCTGAACATTTTCAATCTTTGGGATGGACACGCCCTGCTCTATACAATAGACATTGAGAGAGTCCATCCACTGTGCATCTGCCGGACCTTCAATTTTCAGGTTTCTTTTTACATTTGGCTTTTTAAATTCTTCATAAGTGAGCCTCAACACGGAAAGCAGACTGGCGAAAAACCTTGCCGCCTTTTTCAAATCGTTCTTATCATACGCTTCCCTTGCCTTCTCTATAAGTTTTGAGGTTTCGTTCTTTGAGTAAAAAACCTTGGAATCCAACAACGTGATCACCTTGGGACCCGATAGAAGGGAATAGGTGTTCATTCGTTCGATCACATCATATATATTTTCATCACTGCCATCGATGGTATCGCAATTGAGGTATCGATTCGAATCAGGCAATAAGCTTTTTAGAAGCTCGTTGAGGGCGGCCTTGTAAAGCATTTCCTCCCCGTGCAAAAGGCAAACGGAATAAGAAGTCCTTACGTCCATTTTCTTCAAGTAATCGTTTAACTCTTTATGAGAAATCTCCGGCATTTTCTATTGAAATTACTCGGGCAATTTTTTAAAGACAAGATAAAACAGGAAGATAATCATTCCTATGGATACAGCGCTATCTGCAATGTTAAAAGCCGGCCAGTGAAGATTTCCAACGTAAAAGTCGAGAAAATCAACAACACTGCCCATTCGGATTCTATCGATCATATTTCCGATGGCTCCTCCAAACACAAGCGCCAGTGCTGAGGACAAAAATCGATAAGAATACGGTGTTTTTTTAAAGAAATAAAAAATCAAGCCGATTGCCGCCGATGAGACAAACAAAAAAATCAGGTGTTGTAAACTCGAATGGCTGCCTGCCAAAAAACCAAAGGCTCCCCCCGGGTTGCGGATATGCGTAATATTGAAGAAACCAGGTATCACGGTTATGGAATGAAACAGCGGAACGCTCTTCACAATAATGAATTTGCTAATCTGGTCAAACACTACCACAACCCCTGCAATCAAGACCAGCAGTCTGTACTTTTTGACACTCGATGGTTGAGACATGAAACGATGGGTCACTTTGTCCTCTGCGCCTTCATCTGTTCAATCGCTGCCGCACACCGCTTGCAGATGGTCGGCTTCTCTGTGTTGCTACCTACCGATAGGTCATAGACCCAGCACCGCTCACATTTTCTCCCTTCAGCTTTTTCTACAAGTACGGACAAGCCGTCAAGTGTACTGCTTTCAAAAGCACCTTCAAGCTTCTGGTTTTTCAACAGTACGGCACTCGATACGATCAGGATAAACCGAAGATCCTTTTCATATGCCCGCAATTGTTCATACAGGGAATCTCGTGCAGATAGGGTCACGGCCGCATCCAATGAGTGGCCGATTTTTCTTTGACTCCTTGCCATTTCAAGCGCTTTGGTTACCTCGCCTCTTATCTGCAATATCGTCTCCCATCGTTTCGCCAGATTATCATCCTTCCAGTTTTCATTGGTCTTCGGCAGCATCGCCAAATGAACGCTTCGTTCTTTGTTGGTTTGTCGAGGCATATGCTGCCAGATTTCTTCTGCTGTAAACGGCAGCAGCGGCGCCATAAGCTTTACGATCGCATCAAGCAGGATGTGAAGCACCGTCTGTGCACTTCTTCTTCCTTCAGAATCACTGGATGAAGTGTAGAGGCGATCTTTAAGTATATCCAGATAAAACGCTGACAGCTCAATGGTGCAGTAACCTTGCAGCGCATGATAGATGATATGCAGTTCATATGTTTCATATGCTTTTAAGGTTTTTTGGATAAGCTCCTGTAAGGTATGCAAAACATATCGATCCAGCTCAGGCATCGCCTCATACGGCACAGTATGTGTTTCGGGATCAAAATCGAATAGATTGCCCAGCATAAACCGGCATGTATTACGGATACGACGGTATGCATCGCTCAGTTGTTTCAGGATATTTTCAGATATCCGAATATCGTCCCGATAATCGGATGCCGCCACCCAAAGTCTTAAAATTTCGGCTCCATACTTGTCAATGACCTCCTTTGGGGCGATAATGTTGCCCAGAGACTTGGACATTTTTTTGCCCTCTTCGTCCACCACAAATCCATGCGTCAATACCGAAAGGTAAGGTGCCCGGTTTCGAGTTGCCACTGCGGTAAGCAATGAACTATGAAACCACCCCCTGTGTTGATCGCTGCCCTCCAGGTAAAGATCTGCCGGCCATTTCAAGTCGGAGCGAGCTTCCAGCACCGCGGCATGGCTGACGCCGGAATCAAACCACACATCGAGAATATCCGTCTCCTTTTTGAATGACGTCCCCTCACATTCCGCGCACTTTATTCCAGATGGAAGCAGTTCGGAAGCTTCCTTTTCATACCATATATCGGCACTGTGGGCTTTAAACAGCTCAAAAACATGGTCGATCGTTTCCTGATTAAATAACAAAGCGTTGCAACGCTCACAGTAAAAGGCGATGATGGGAACTCCCCAGGCGCGTTGTCTTGAAACACACCAGTCCGGTCGGTTTTCAATCATTCCATAGATACGATCCCGCCCCCAGTGTGGAACCCACTGAACCCTGTCGATCTCCTCAAGTGCTTTCTTTCTTAAAGAGGTCTTGTCCATGGAGATAAACCACTGTGGGGTGGCGCGGAATATGACAGGCTCTTTGCACCGCCAGCAATGAGGGTACGAGTGCTCCATTTTTCCTGAAGCAAGCAATGCCCCGACTTCATTAAGCTTTGAGTTAATGCTGTCATTGGCATCGAAAACAAATTGCCCCTTAAAAAACCCAACCTCCCCGGTGAAGCACCCCCGGTCGTCCACAGGAGAATAAACATCCAATCCATATTGCAATGCAACCTCATAATCCTCTCTACCATGGCCGGGGGCTGTGTGGACACAACCTGTTCCCGCATCCAGGGTCACATGCGGTCCCAGTATGATTATGGATTCCCGGTCATAAAGCGGATGAGAGCACCGCTTGTGTTCCAGGGACCTTGCGTTCATCTCGAGGATAATCTTATAATCAGCAAGCCCGAAAGTGTCCATACAGTGCTCAACCAGATCTTTCGCCAGGATAAACACTTCCCCCTGACCCGTATCCACCGCAACATATAGAATCTCCGGGTGAAGTGCAATTGCAAGATTCGCCGGTATGGTCCACGGGGTGGTGGTCCAGATGACAACAAAAACCCTTTTTCCTTCAAGTTGGGGGTTTTCCCCGGAAAGGTCGTCTTTTAAGGCAAACTTCACATAAATCGAAGGGGTGGATTCGTCATGATATTCAATCTCCGCCTCGGCAAGAGCTGTATGGCAGGTACAACACCAGTAAATGGGTTTTTTGCTCCGAAACAGGCTTCCATCCAGTGCAAATTTTCCGCACTCTTTAGCGATGATCGCCTCATACTCATGATTCATCGTAAGATACGGATTCTGCCAATCTCCCATCACACCCAGGCGCTTGAACTCCTCGCGCTGTATATCGATGTACTTTTCAGCATAGGCACGGCACAGTCGCCGGATTTCAAGCTGAGACATGGACATTTTTTTTTGCCCGATTTCCTTATCCACGTTATGCTCGATGGGAAGCCCGTGACAATCCCAACCCGGTACATAAACCGCGTCGAAACCGGACATTTGACGTGATCGGACGATGATGTCCTTCAGGATCTTGTTTAGCGCCGTTCCTATGTGGATATGGCCGTTTGCATAGGGAGGCCCGTCATGTAATATATAAAGTTGCCGTCCCTTTGATGTTTTCCGCATCTCATTCCACAAGTCCATTTCTTCCCATCTTTTAAGTTGTTCCGGCTCTTTTTTTGCCAGATTCGCCTTCATCGGAAAATCTGTTACCGGCAGGTTCAGGGTCTTTTTATAATCCATTCTATCCTCCAGAGGTGATACATTTTCTAAGAGCCATCAGCTCCTGCAGGTACATAACCAGGGAATTCCATTTAAAGTTTATAAATTAGTCTCAATACATAATACTGTCAAGGAAATACATTTTTAGGTTGCGCCGGTGCTCAGAATTTCTTATTTTGTTACAAAACAATTTGAAAGATGAATATTCACTAACTCCAAGCACACAATCAGACCCTTTGAAGGGTTTTTCTATGAGGTTTTTTCAATCAAGGAAATTTTACTTTTTTATAGGCGCGATTCTGCTTGTCGTCGTTACGGCCATCGGCTTTTTTCTATTTGGAAACAATGACAGTGATGGCACCGATCAACCCGTTAAGCAAACTTCTGAATCCCGCCCATCTGGGGGGTTTACGTTTTTCGATATCGGCCCAACCAGCATCTTCTCCGGTAAGATTCGTGAGGTGCTGGAAAAACAACTGGGACCAAGCGTGCTTGAAACCAATGGTCTTATCGATCTTACCATTAAATACCGCAGCTTTTTCGAGCGCAATTTTCCGGATCTTTTTCGCCTCCATATGCGGCTCAACGATGAAACCGGAGCAAGAGTCGAACACAATATTATTAAATTGACCTTCCGTTATGCTCAACGTAAAAACACGCCGTTTTTCTATGTGGAATTGATTTTTTCTAATTTTTCGAAAAAGCCTTTGTTTTTCCGGATCAAGTCAAAAAAGGAAGGAGCGATTATTGTTGATAAGTTTAAAAAGAAATATGGAAAATCAATGAGAATCGATCAGGCTGATACTGAAGATACCACTCTGTACTGGAAAGACAATAAAGACTACCTAGTGGTGAACATGACAAAAGACCGTTTCGGAGCTCCTGAATTCCATATTATGATATATTATGTTGAAAATATAGAAGAATTAATATCGACCGAAGAAAAAGAAAAAAGCCGCCAGCAAGAGGTTCGAAAGAAGGCGGGCCAGATTGCCTTCTAAGAAAGTTCACCGATCTGTATCTATCAAATTTATACCTGTCAATAAAGCTTTTTAACCAAGAACCCCGCCTAAAGTCCATACCTTTTTGTGCCGATCTTACATCAAAATATCACACATGTTACGTATAGATACAATCAGGGAGAAGCGCATCATGTTTCGAAACACTTCGTTGGGCAAGAAAATCGGTTTGGGTTTTTTTATCATCATATGCTTGACGGCCGTTGTGGGAGGAGCCGGTTACTTCGCACTCCAAAAAGTTTTGGACGGCGCGGATCTGTTCAAGGAGCTAGACCATATTCAGCGACACTTTGCATCCGCTAAAGAGAATACTGATTACTATCTGCTGAACTCTTATGAAGAGAGCCGGCATCAGCAAAGAAAAGCGAAGAAATTGGTATCAAGTTATCTGGACAATACCGTTAAATCAATCGATCGGATCTTGAGCCACCCAGCTGTAAGTGCTGAATTCAAACAAAAACTGAAACAGGCGACAAAAGAAATCCGAGCATACAAAACAGCATTTTACAAATATACCGATTCAGAGGAAAAGAAAGCCGGGCTTGATTCGGAAATCAAGAAGGTTTTTTCTCGGCAAAACGACCTGATAAAGCAAGCAGAGTTTTTGGTGGAAAATATGCTCACCAAGACCGAAATCGCCGTTGCTTCCGGTCTTGTCTATCTTGACCGAAACACCGATATGCGCTGGGAAAGACTACAGGATGCGCTTACAGACCAGAAGGTAGCAATCGAAGATTGGTATGAAAACATAAAAACCAGCGATGAATTACGGCCCATAGGAGATGAAATCAAAAAAAATATGGAAGGTGTCAGCCATTTGCTGGGAAAGCACCACGCCGAAGTGGTCAATCAGCTCAAATACAGCTCTGAAATGCAGAAACGCAAGAAAAACTTAACCAATCTTATCAGAGAACTTGGAGACAGCACAATTAAAATGTCAAGAGACATCGAACAGTTCTCAACTTCCATTATTCTGGGGTTTATTTCAATTTCAGTCTTTATTGGTATACTGTTCTCCATTTTTTCAACCCGTTCCATCGTTAATAATATCCGGGCTGTCATCAAAACCCTGTCTGACGGCGCTGGCCAGGTTGTATCGGCGGCCGAACAGGTTTCTTCTGCCAGCCAGCAACTGGCGGAAGGTTCGGCCCAACAGGCGGCCTCGATTCAACAAACCTCCGCATCACTGGAAGAGATGGCCTCTATGACGAAACAGAACGCGCAAAACGCAGACCAGTCCAATACACTTATGGAACATACAGTGAAGGTGGTAAATGAAGCAACCAAATCCATGAACGACCTGGTTCAGGCAATGGAGGAAGTTTCAAAATCCAACGAAGAAACGCAAAAGATCGTGAAAACCATTGATGAAATCGCATTCCAAACCAACCTGCTGGCACTGAACGCAGCAGTTGAAGCCGCGCGGGCCGGGGAGGCGGGTGCGGGTTTTGCCGTGGTGGCCGACGAAGTCAGGAATCTAGCCATACGGTCTGCAGACGCAGCAAAAAATACAACAATGCTTATCGAAAATACTGTAACCAAGGTAAAAGAAAGCTCCAGGGTCTTATCCAACACAAATGAAGCCTTCTCTACGGTTTCAAAAGAAACTGAAAATATCAGCAAACTGATAGCAGAGATATCGGAGGCATCAAAAGAACAATCCCGTGGTATCGACCAAATAAATCAGGCTGTTCTGGAAATCGACAAAGTAACCTTACAAAGTGCGGCCAGTGCCGAGGAATCAGCTTCAGCCTCAGAAGAAATGAACGCTCAGGCCGAGCAGATGAGGCATGTTGTTGAAGAACTGGCAATGATCATCGGAGGAAAGAACGAGAAAAAAATGAAAACTATGAAGGAAAAAGAAACAAAGCAAGGTGAAAAATGGGTTGTGAATGATCCCCCACGCACACTCGAAGAGGCCAAGGACAGCGACAATACCAAATCCCCCCAGCCCCAAAGACAGAAGCCTGACCAGGTCATCCCGCTGGAGGATGACGATTTTAAAGATTTTTAGTTTTTTGTAATCACTTCAGGCGCCATATGGTCCCTTCTTTAGTATCTTCAACTATCACATCAGCCCGGGCCAGGCTTTCACGAATGGCATCCGCCTGCTGCCACTGCTTCTTATTTCGTAATTCATTGCGCAGCTTTAACAACTCATTTACAACGGGCCCCACGCAATCCGCTCTGTCTTTCGGAGAGGTTTCAAGTCTTGTTCCCAGCGAAACAATCATCTCGCGCAAAATATCCCTTGCCTGAGAAATGAACTCTTCGCTCTCCAGATCCTGCCTTGCCTGCCAGATGATGCGATCAAGCTCAAGAAGTGCATTGGTAGCTTCCCTGGGCCGATGTTTCTCAAGGCTGCCGTGAAAGAGCCTCTCAATTTCATGGATGCGATCCCAGAATGAAGTGTCCCTATCTCCTGCAGCCACATCCGATGGAGTCGGCTGTTTGGAAACGGCTTTCCATTTCCCATCCAAACCTCCACCTCTGAGTACCTCAATGGAAAATCGATCCCCTTTCTTAAAAACCATCTCCTTGCCCTGATAATGAAGGAAAATGTGCCCGATACCCTTAACCTCCACTTCATCCGTATCGAAATGAAGAATGCAGGCGGTGTGTTCATCAAGCCCCAAGATTCTCACATCCTCTGGCAGAAGCATTTTTAGTCTTTCGAAACGGGAACCTCCCATATAACAGAAACGGGTATCGTGCGTTCCGCCCTCTGCATTGTTCCAGTGTGGAACCACAACCAGATCCAAGCCAAAATGTCCGAGAATGTTCATTCCTTCAATCCAGTGCAACTCTTCACCTACCTTGTATATCTCATAGACGGGAAGAGTGAAGCGACCCACCGTAAGCGCTGCGGCACTGGCCGCCACAAGGCACCCCCCGGATTCGATCAGGCGAATTAGAATTTCACCGATGGGGGTCTTTCGCCACTGCCGTACGGCATAGCTTGGGCTGCCGGGGCCTATCAGCACGTAATTGGCTTCCCTCAGGGTTCGGTACGCTTGCTCGGCTTCATATGGCGTGGTGATCTCGGCTGATTTGAAAGAGGCTACAGTCATTGTGCATTGCACGTGCCGTTCAAAATATTCGAGAGCCTTCTGGGATATTTGATCTACATTCAGTTGAAACCCAGCTGGGGTATCGAGGAATACAGGCCGTGGTATGCCGGATACCCGACCCAACAATTCCTTGTGCACTTCCACCATTGTGGAGGTAAGCTCTCCAGAGCCCATCAGCGCAATGGTACCTTTTGGGGATGATGTCATCTCAAAAACCCTTCCCCCGGCGATCTAAAAAGTCAAGTTGGTTCTTATGACTTTGTCCCGGACAACTCACCATGGAATCTGCACACGATGAAACGCCTCAGCCAGTTCAAATTCCTGCCCTTGAGCCATCTCCCTGTACCGTTGTTTCATGCGGTCTTCGAACTGCAAGTCGTCCATATGGCCAATCTGGCTTTTATGACACCGCAAAGCGGCCATTTTTATCTCAAAAGTATCTGTGATATCGGATCGATAATTGGGTTCATCCGAGCCCCAGAACAACATTTCCTGAACCTTATGCGGCTCCAGCCCCTCGTCTAGCAAATCAGGATACGCCAGATGATCTCTTGCATAGGGAAATACGGCATCCAGCACAACCTGACCGACGATTCGGTGGTCTCGATGCCAGATATAACGCCTGTAAGGATCTGAAGTGACAACGAGCCGCGGACGGAATATCCGGATATGCCGAACGATTTCCTTTCGAAAAGCAGGTGTGTCCTCGAGTTCCTGATCCGGGTAACCAAGGAAAACCACTTCGTTCACCCCGATAAGTCCGGCTGCGTTCATTTGTTCCTGTTTTCGGATTTCAGACAACTGTTCAGGGCTTATGCTGCGATCGGAGGTTCCTTTATCTCCGTTGGTACATATCACATAAACCACTTTTTTACCTTCTCTCGTCCATCGGGCCACTGTTCCGGCTGCCCCGAATTCCGCATCATCCGGATGTGCCGATACAACCAGAACATCGCTTTGTATTATCACACCGCGCCTCCCCCGTACTCAATTCTTAAGCCTATTGAACCCTCAGTTCCTGCGCTTTATCCAGGAGTTTACCCGGAAAAATGGCTCCTTTAAGGACAGTTGAAATAAAAATTAACTCAAGTTTCGCACCCTATTTTACCGTAAGATCGTAAATAGGCGCTTAACGACATCATATCGACAATTTGTTGTCGTTATCGAATAACATGCTGTGTTCATAGAGAAAAATAGTGAACTAAAGTTTAAAGTGAGCTAAAGTGAACTAAA
>JAFDFZ010000052.1 GCA_019309565.1 Deltaproteobacteria bacterium | reverse complement strand
GCTTGCGGAAACGTTAGCCATGGTGGAACTAGGAACCCACTGCACAAGCCGAAAGGGTGCACGATGGTAACTCTCCGCCTAAAGCTGAGCGCGCCGTATTTCTACCCGACCCTATTATACTTTTATATGCGTGTTTTAATTTGTATTCTTTTAACTATTGTTTGACCGGATATTTGTAAATATTTGAGAACACGGTTGAAATTCGCATAAAATAAGACGAAAATTTTCTAGTGCAGTGCATTTTTTACTTGCATTGCGACTCTGCAGCCGATATATATATACTATTGGAATAATTAAACATATTGGTTGATCGCCATTGTATTTTAGTGGTGATCAAGCAGAGGGACTAGAAAAAGAAATAATATGCGAAAAGTCATCGATTTGCAAATGGAATTTTGGAGGAAAGATATTGCTGACATCGAATTTGATTTTACATCTGGAGATGAGATTCCGAAGCTGCTCATGGGGCTGCAATACATCTATCGTAGAGCGGATTTAAGAAAGAAGGTTTTTAGAGTTCTTGAAGATATAGTGCCGATAGAAAGCCATAAAACTGGCAGGCCGGGCATGGATTTATGGAAGATTCTTGTGCCTGGAACTGTGCGGTTAAACTGCAACTGGGACTTTGACAAGGTTCAGGAGATGGCCAACAACTACAGAGGAATCCGTATGATGCTTGCTCATAGTGAGAAGGATTTTGATTCCCGCTACCCGTTGCAGACCATAAAAGACAATGTATCGTTGCTTACACCGCAGATACTTGATCAGATCAACCAAATTGTTGTTAAAGCCGGTCATGGTATTGTGTTGAAGAAAGCAGAGGAATTAAAGGCAAGTTGTGACAGTGTTGTAGTTGAAACCGACGTACATTATCCGAGCGACACGAAGCTTCTTTTTGACGCAGTGCGGAAGATGATCAATGTTGTTACTGTTGTCTGTTCTGAGCTGGGCATAACCGAATGGCGAAAGAGTCATCATCAGATATTGAAAGTGAAGAGACTTTTAAGAGGGATTGAGAATTTGAAGCGATCCACATCAAAGGATGAAGATAAAAAGGATAAAAGAGATCAATACATTATCAATGCTCATCAGAATTACATCCAGGTATGTCAAGATCTTATATTCAGGGCAAAAGGCACGATCCGGATTCTGCGTGAGCTTGAGCTTTTATCGGTTATCCAGGATTTGAGATTGAGCACGGCATTTGAGTATATTGCACACGCTTGAGCGTCAGATCGATCAGATTAGAAGAAGAGTTGTTTTTGGTGAGAGAATACCGCACGATCAGAAGGTTTTTTCAATATTTGAGCCGCATATCGAATGGATCATCAAGGGTAAAGCCGGGGTTTCGCAGGAGCTGGGCTTAAGGGTCTGTGTGCTCAGGGATCAGCATGGTTTTATTCTTCACCACCTTATAATGGAGCGTCAAACCGATGATAAAGTGGTGCTTGCGATTGCCCGGGGAGCCAAGGATCGGTTTGATAATCTTACAGTCTGCAGTTTTGATAAGGGTTTTTATAGTGCTTACAACAGAGAGGAGTTATCAAAAATACTAGATCACGTTATTTTGCCCAAAAAACCGCGGCGATCGGCTGAGGATAAAAGCATAGAACAGTCTGATGAATTTGTTGAATACAGGCGCAAGCATTCATCTGTGGAATCAAGCATAAACGTATTAGAAAATCACGGATTGGATCGGTGCCTTGACCATGGCCCTGAGGGATTTAAGCGTTATAAGGTGAGAAGCGCAGAAGTGTTTCTTAAAATAGAGCAAAGACAACTACTTTCATATTTTTATTTACTATGTAACAACTGGGGACAGCGTTAACTTCAGCTATTTCAATTTTTATAAGCACCGCTAAAAAAACATGACTTTTCGTTCAGGCACTATCTATATTTCCATGCTTCACTCCATTTATGAGAACATTCACCGTTACTATGAAGGGTGTTTTGCCATGAAGGTACGGGGATTGCACGAAAACTACCAGGATCATTGCGAGATATCTTTCAAACAGTGGAGGCCGGCAATTCGGCCTGTGCATATGAACCGATCAAAAGCCATGTTCGTCGACTCTTCCGCTAAATGAAACAAAGGCAACATAGGGAGATTTAGGAAGTTGCATCAGAAACATAGCCCAGCTTTTCGGCATCGGTGCGAGCATCAGGCTGCAAAAAGAGCAGCTCGCAACATCAACACCATCAACAAATCCGGCGATGCTTACGGCAGGATTTCACAGCACCCCATCCTTAACATCCCTAAACGACGCGAGGTGGTTTTTACCTGGAATGGCAAGAAACTTCGAGGCTACCATGGAGAGATGCTGGCTGCCGCTCTTTTTGCCAATGGAATCCGGGTGTTCGGCCATCACCACAAAGACAGAAGCCCCCAGGGGATCTTTTGTGCAAACGGCCAGTGTTCCCAGTGTCTTGTCATTGTTGATAATCTGCCGGTCAAAGCCTGCGTGACTCCTCTTAAGCAAGGCATGATCGTTAAAAGTGTAGATGGGTTGCCGCAGCTTCCCGAAGACGACAAGGAACGCCGGACGAGGAAGATCCCAACCCTGAGTGTGGATGTGCTGATTATCGGTGGGGGCCCGGCTGGTCTTTCAGCGGCTATTGAGCTGGGTAAGCTTGGCATCGAGACGCTTGTCATCGATGATAAGCAGTTGCTGGGAGGAAAACTGGTATTGCAGACGCATAAATTTTTCGGCACTGTTGAGGATTCTTATGCCGGAACCCGCGGTTTTGAAATTGCAAAGATTCTTGAAAAAGAGCTGAGCCGATTCGACTCGGTTGATACCTGGGTAAATGCCACCGCAGTTGGGGTGTTCTCGGACAGGATAGTAGGGGTGGTACGGGGAAAAAAGTACATCAAAATAAAGCCCCACAAACTGCTGATTGCCACTGGCGCCAGGGAAAAGATGCTTTCTTTTCCCGGTAACACCCTGCCAGGAGTATACGGAGCAGGTGCTTTTCAAACGCTTGTCAACCGCGATCTCGTTAAATGCTTCCGCAAAATCTTGATCGTTGGGGGTGGGAATGTAGGGCTGATTGCCGGATATCACGCCATCCAGGCAGGAATGATCGTGGTGGCAGTTGTAGAAGCCATGCCGTATGTCAGCGGATATAGGGTTCATGCCGATAAGCTGAAACGATTGGGTGTACCCATTTATACGGGTCATACCGTGGGGTATGCCGAAGGCAAGGATAATGTCGAGTCTGTTACGATTGCAGCTTTGGACAAAAAATGCAGGATCATTGCAGGTACCTACAAGACGTTTTCCGTTGATACCGTATTGATAGCGGTGGGTTTAGCTGAGGTAAATGAATTTTACCTAAAGGCGAAGCAATGGGGAATGGACGTGTTTTGCGCAGGAGACGCACAGGAAATCGCAGAAGCTTCATCCGCCATGTTTACCGGAAAAATCGAGGCATTTAAAATTGCAAGATCTCTTGGGGTTCGTGCCGGTAAAATGCCAGGAGATTGGCGCAAGAAGGCCATGGTTCTAAAATCCAAGCCGGGTCCCGTTATGAAAAGAAAGCATCCGGTCTTAGAGCATGGCGTATTTCCCGTATTTCACTGCCACCAGATGGTGCCTTGCAATCCCTGCGCCTCGGTCTGTCCTGCGGGTGCCATTAAATTGCAACCAGACGACATCACAGGTCTGCCTTATCTGGTGGATCCCAATGCGTGCACCGGGTGTGGCAGCTGTGTGGCCGTTTGTCCGGGGCTGTCTATGACTCTTGTTGATTACAGAGAAGATCCGGATCACCCTTTGATAACCCTTCCTTATGAAATCTTAAGAGAACGGGTTGAAATTGGCAGCAAAGTGCCGGTTACGGATACAGATGGAGCCATTTTGGGATATTTTCCGGTGCAAAAGGTCATCACCAGGAAAAAGTATCCGGGCACCCTTCTGGTGCAGGTTCTGGCAGACAGATCGGTGGCCAGCGCAGCCATGGGTATCCGGGTTCAGGATACCTTCGTCGAACCGAGGGAATTGTATGAAAAAGCACCTCAACCTGATGAGGCCATCGTCTGCCGGTGTGAGAGGGTTCCAGCCGGTGAGATTCGCAAGGTAATTAGAAGTGGTGTTCGAGATATGAACCAGATCAAGGCCATTACCCGTGCCGGAATGGGTGCCTGCGGTTCAAAAACATGCCGCCCGCTTATCTGGCAAATCTTTAAAGAAGAGGGGGTAGACCTTCGAACCGTGACCGACCGGGTGGATCGGCCGCTGTTTGTTGAGGTGCCGGCGGGCGTGCTGGCAGGTAACCATCAAAGGAAACAGAAGTGAACACAGTCGATGTGATCATTGCGGGAGCGGGTTCTGTGGGCGTTCCTGTGGCTGCAGCACTGGGTGAGCTGGGAGTTACATCCCTTGTGGTGGACATGCATGCTTCACCAGGGCAGGGTGAAAACAAGCATGCCATCGGTGGTGTTAGAGCCTCTCATTCAGAGCCCGGAAAGATTATCGCCTGCCTGCGGTCCATTGAAATCTATTCAAACTGGCATAAGCGGCATGGAGATGACATTGAGTGGACAGAGGGCGGGTATACGTATCCGGTTTATAGAAAAAGAGATGAAATGCTTTTAAAAAAGCTGCTCCCGGTTCAAAAGAAGTACGGTTTAACGATTGAGTTAAAAGGAGCCGAAGAAATTCGAGCCATCGTTCCCGGTATAAATCCGAAAGGGTTGCGCGGGGGTACCTATTGTCCGCACGACGGCTCCGTATCCCCTCTTCGATCGATCAATGCCTTTTACCGACGGGCAGTGCAGATGGGGGCCATCTTTCATTTCAAAGAAAAGATCAGAAAAATTCTTGTAAAAAATGGAAAAGTAACAGGTGTATCAACCGATAAATCCAAATACTCAGCACCGATTGTCATAGATGCCGCAGGCCCATTTTCCCCCATGCTTTTGAAAACGGTAAACGTATCTCTGCCCGTGGTTCCGGACTGCCACGAAGCGGCCATCACTGAGCCGGTAAAACCGTTTTTTAAGACCATGGTGGTGGATATCCGCCCGGTACCGGGATCCAAAACCTTTTACTTCTATCAGAACCTGCACGGTCAGGTTGTTTTTTGCCTAACTCCTGATCCTCCTATCGTTGGAACAGATAAAGGGGAAACGTCTGTTTTCTTGCCCCAAGCCTGCGCTCGGATGACCCATCTGATTCCACGATTGATAAATATACGGGTCAGAAGAACCTGGAGGGGTTTGTATCCGATGACCCCGGATGGTTCACCGCTGGTGGGATGGAACCGCGAGGTGCAAGGCTTGCTTCATGTCACTGGCATGTGCGGCCAGGGCCTGATGCTGGCCCCCGGGCTTGCTGAGGTGGTTGCAAGAATGATCACAGGTAAAACCAACAAGACCGATCGGATCATATTGAAAGCCTTCTCTCCTTATCGAAATTTCAAAGGCCAGGAGGCTCTTAGGTAAACCTTGCCACTGCGTTCTGCTGTTGCCGCCTGCCAGGGCGAACAGGTCGATTGTGTTTTTTACACTAGATTGCAACTAAACGATAATAGGTGCTTTCAGCTTTGTTAATCTTGAATCTTCAACTGCCCAGTGGTTTTACCTCCCCCCAAGGAACGCTTCCTTGATCTGTGGGTTATTCAGGATTTTATCGGCAGAGCCATCGAAGTGGTTCTGGCCCATGGCAAGAACGTAGCCTCTATCTGATATATTCAGGGATCGATGTGCATCCTGTTCAATGATTACAATACCGATTCCCTTGTCATGCAGCCTTGTTATCTGACGAAACACCTCTTCGGCGATTTTAGGAGCAAGACCCGCCGATGGTTCATCCAGCAACAGCAGCTTGGGTTCCGACATAAGAGCCATGCTCATGGCCAGCATCTGCCGCTGACCTCCGCTTAAGGTACGTGCCCGTTGATTCTTTCTTTCCTCCAGAATAGGAAAGGTGTGATATGCGAACTCTATTCCCCTTTTAAGAGCCTTGCTGTCTTTGGAATAGCCTCCCATTTCCAGATTTTCGTGAACTGTCAGTGACGGAAATGTATTGTCGAGCTGCGGCACATAGGCCATTCCTTTTTCCACTTTCTTATTGGGTCTAAGAGCGGTTACTTCTTCACCTGCAAACAGGATCTTTCCCGAGCGGGGGATGAGATATCCCATAATGGTTTTAAAAAGGGTCGATTTGCCCGCACCGTTAGGGCCGATAATCGTTACAATTTCATCGCTTTCCACTTGAATCGAGACACCGTGCAGCACATCGGTTCGCCCGTAACCTGAAACCACATCATGCACCTCTAACAGGGCCATTTAAATGAATCCTCCCTTAAGATACATCCGGACTAAGCGCCAGTGAGATAGGCCTCCAGCACCTGTTCGTTCTGTTGAATTTCCTCAGGTGTTCCCTCTGCTATTTTCTGGCCGAAATTAAGAACATATACCTTGTCACAGATGCTGCTGATCACCTTCATGCTATGTTCGATGATGAAAAAAGACCTTCTTTCCATCTCTTTTAGTCGTTTTATCGCTTCAATCAACTGAACCACAAGCGTCGGGTTGACCCCTGCAGTGGGCTCATCCAGCAGAATCATATCCGGCTTCAGCATGAACACCCTGCCCAGGGATAACAGCTTTTTCTGGCCTCCGGACAAATCCCCGGCATAAGCGTTTCTCAGATCTTTAAGCAGCAGGGTATCCAGCAACTCGAGAGCTCTTTTTAAATTGGCGTTTTCGGATTCTTTCACCCTGGAACGCAGAAAAAGCGCGCTGAAGGGATTTTCTCCCTGCTGATGCCGGGCGGCCAGCAACATGTTTTCCAGTACAGTTAATTTTTCGGGCGCCTTACTGACCTGAAATGTACGGCACAATCCCTTCTGTGCAATCTTATTGGGCGGCAGGCCATCGATTCGATCACCTTTAAAATAGATCTCACCTGCATCTTTTTCATAAAATCCGGATACAACATTGAAAAGGGTCGTCTTGCCCGAACCGTTCGGCCCTATAAGACCAACGATGGAATCCGCCTCAACCTCAAGGGACACGTTATTGAGGGCTTTCAGGCTCCCAAAGCTCTTTTCAAGGTTTCGAATGGATAACATGATTCCAAATTATTCCCTGTAAACTCTTTTTCTTTCCTTGAACAGACCCTCCGGTCGATACAAAAGAAACAGGATGATGAGAACACCGATGATGGTCATTCTAAGAGCAGCCATGGTGTCGGAGCCAAACGGTACGTAATTTCCGATGAACCTGGTGGACACGTTGAACAACTGGATCACTACAGCTCCGGTAATAGCCCCCGCAAGGTTTCCTCTGCCGCCTACTATTATCATTGCCCATATAAGAAACGTTTCAATGGGTCGAAAATTTTCCGGAGAGATATAGGTGATATAAAATGCAAACAGGCAGCCTGCAAGCCCGGCTACGATCCCGGCGACTACCATGGCCTGCAATTTTAACTGCTGGGTATCTTTTCCCAGACTCAGGCATAATTCTTCGTCGTCTCGAATGGCTTTAAGGTTTCTTCCAAAAGGAGAGTCTACCAGCAAAGATAGAAGCAGATATGCGATCAGCACGCAGGCCGCCACAAAAAGCAGGTAAAAAAATGGGTAAGCCTCTTTCGGAAAAAGATCCAGAAATGGCCGTGGGATGCTCATCACTCCAAAGGGCCCTGCGGTCAGCCACTGTTCGTTAAGCGCCACCAGCCGAACGATCTCCCCGCTTGCCAGAGTTGCGATGGCCCAATAGTCTGATTTCAAGGACCTGGTCGGGATGCTCATGATATAACCGAACACACCGCTTAGCGCCATGCCGGCAAGAAAACCACCGAGTATCGGCACCCCTGCTTTTACCACCAAAAGCGAGGAGGTATAGGCGCCAATACAGAAAAAGGCAACCTGACCGAAATTGATCAAACCTGTAAACCCCACCTGAAAGTTCAGACTCATGGACATCAGGGCGTATATCCCGATCATGGTCAGCAGGTATATGATGAAATATATTATCGTCACTCTATTTCTTCCTTAAAATTCCCGTTGGCTTGAAAAGCAGCACAATAATAAGGATGACAAAGCTGATGGCCGGCTTATATCCTGTGCTTATTTGAAGCGTATTCACGTTGAACAACCCGCCCAGGTTCACGACAAAACTGAAATCAAGTGCCAGCATGACGTTTTCCGCAAGCGCAAGCGTAAGGGCTCCAAGCATGGCGCCGTATGGATTACCGATTCCCCCAAGTATGGCCGCGCAGAAAACGGGAATAATAATATCAAACCCCAGCCTTGGATAAAGAAGGTGTTCCATGGCGATCATGGCCCCTCCCAGCACAGCGTAAGCACTGGCTAAAAACCACATCCATCGGATCATCTTCTCAGAGTCTATGGCACAGGCGCTGGCCAGTTCGCTGTTGTCGGAGATGGCGCGAAGCGCCTTGCCGAATGTGGTTCGATGCAGCAACAGGTGAAAGGCAACCATGGAAAGCAGACCAGAGAATATGATAGCGATTTGAAGCGGGGTGATTCTGGCACCCAGTATGACAAGAGGCTTTTTTATGGGTATGGCATAGCTTTTCGTATGACTTGTCCAGATAAGACGCATCAGGTTCCTCATGGCAATGGCGGTTCCCATGGAGGCTATCATCAACGTCACCGGCTTAGCCCCCATCACTCGAAGCCGCTTGAAGATGGCCTTATCGATGAGAATGCCCACACATCCGGTAGCAAAGGCAGCGATCAGAATGGACAGAACCAGATTTAGCCCGAATATCCGATTACACACATAGGCAAAAAAGGCTCCTAACACAGCGTAATCCGGATGGGCGAAATTGGCAAATTTCAAGATATCAAAGATCATGGTCAAACCGATTGCCAGCAAACTTAGTTCAGCTCCCCTGACCAGAGTGTTTGCGATAATCTGAGAGATTTCCATATGTTAAATCACCAACATCCTTGTTCGGATCAGGCCACTGGCCGATCTTATCTTCTGTTTGTTTCAGACTCTTTTTTAAAACTCGAATTCTGAGCTTCAAATCTATCCGGTTTATGAATAAAACGAAACCCCACCGACCCGGTGAAAAGATCGGTGGGGTGGTTTCATTCATTCATCATCATCGGTTTTCATCCCAGGGTAAACGGTGCAGGTTGTCGTAGATTTCATTTTTGATACGGAACTATTTTTCCACCTTTGATAATGACTTTCTGATATTGTCCAAAACCCTGCATGCCGTCTTTGTCAAACCGCTTGTCTCCTCCTGTGGATTGACCACGGTACCAATCGTCGACTCTCCACAGGTTGTCCCGAATCTTTACCGGATCATCAGATTGAGCGAAGTTGGCCGCCATTGCTATCAGGATCAGAGCATCATAATTCATTGCAGCATAGGCGGTGATCGGATCGCGCCCCATTTTCTTCCTAAATTTCTCAGTGTACAAAGCCCCTGGTGCGAGCGGATCCAGCCCCTTTATGCCTTCAACGACCTCCGGGATTTCTTGCAATGCAGAGGCAAAACTGGTGCCCATCTCAGGGACATACCAGGGAACCTTATCCACCTCGAGCAATCCCATTTCATAGGCCTGCTTAGTGGTTACCATGCCTTCTTTGGCATAGAACGTTGCGATAACAGCCTCTGGTTTCTTTGAGAATAATCTCTGCAATTCGGCCTTATAGTCCACTTTATTCAATTCATAAACCACATCCGTGATAATCTCGGCCCCCCCGGCTTTAAGATTCTTAATTGTTTCTTCTCTCAGGGCCATACCAAAGGCATTATTCATGAACATCAAGGCGAACTTCTTTTTTCCTGAATCCTCAACAGCAAAATCCGCAATGACTTTTCCCTTGTAATTATCAAGGACATTAGTCAGAAAAATCATATCCCCCACGTCACGGAAAAGGGGAGATGTGGGTGGTTGAATTACAGCAAGAATACCCCTTTCCTGACAGTACTTGGCTATTGGCAGTGCCACGCCGCTGGAAAAACCACCGGATATGATCTTCACCTTATCCACCTCGATCAGTTTTCTGGCGGCATCCATGCCCGGTGCCGGGCGGGTTTCCGTATCTTCGATAATCAATTCCACCGGTCTTCCCAGTATGCCGCCTGCGGCATTGATCTCTTCCTGGGCTAGCTTAAACCCGGTGATCAGGTCTTCGGACATAACTGCCTGGGTTCCGGTGATGGGAATTAATATGCCGATCTTAAAAGGCTCTTTAGCACCCGCCATTCCTGTACCTATAAGAAGACACGCAATAACAGAAATTGCTGTAATTAATACATTTTTTTTCATCTTGTCGCCTCCTTTTCCCTGAAGTGAATATTTGAACCACTCTGTGTCCTGTACCTCAACAAAAAAAGCCTGTAAAGTGCTCTTCACAACACCTCCTTTCATTGGATTTATAGGCGCCCAAAGCAACCAGGGCATGCTTCTAACATTAAAGGCTCGCAAATCCAAACAGCTCCCGTCTCTTGTCATCGAGACGTTTGCCGCATTGTTTTTTAGTCTTTGAATTTCGTTAATAGAAGTGCAA
The DNA here is from genome assembly GCA_019309565.1 of Deltaproteobacteria bacterium. Classification (GTDB taxonomy): domain Bacteria; phylum Desulfobacterota; class Desulfobacteria; order Desulfobacterales; family SURF-15; genus JAFDFZ01. The sequence continues at coordinate 16,929 of JAFDFZ010000052.1, read as the reverse complement.
AAAGAAAATTAATTTCAATCAAATCTTATATATGAAAAATTCAACGGTGGCAAGGCCATACCGTAAAAATGTTCAAGCATTGATATGCCGCATCAACAGTCGATACCTGGGAAGGCATTCCTGGAATTGTAACGGTTCACAAAGAGCCGGGTTAATATTTGCAACGGCCTTTCTTGCTTTTTCGGAAAACAGAACGGTTCCGTCTTTTGTCACGGATTCGATTCCATCAAGACGTGACATTTTCCAGTGAAATTCCACTGCCTCCTTAAGATCAACACCTTCGGGAAGATCCAGCCCAACACCACCATCTTTGATCATAACGGGATAACCGCCCGGAAGCCCGTGGGGCCCCGGGGCTGAAAATCGCAATGGCTCCGCCCCGGGCAGTAGAGCCAGAAGCACCGGCAGTGCCGAGGCTGCGGTTATTATGTTGTACTGGATACTTGCAAGGATAGGAAAACCCTGGTAAGCAAGCTCATCGGATCGGCGGCCCTCTTCGCCCAAATAGACGCGGCAGCGCTGGTCAGGGTCTTGTGGCATCTTTGCTTCCATAACTTCATAGACCTGATGATGATGACCGACCAGTCGAATAAGCGGAAGGGAATCGGATAACGCATTTGATTGTTTCATTTTGTTTCGCAACGCAGCCTGTGTCCGCAAGTGGCAGATACTCACATTGCCAAGTCCGATGGTGGGAGCGAGGCCCAAGCGGTCGAGAATCACATGAGAGATGTCCGGAAACGACAGGTTGGCAATCGGTGCCTTGAAATCCACTTCCCGAATGGCCTTCATCACCGTTGCCAGTACAGGCAGCTGCGCTGGAAGCTGGACTCCCAGCCCGGCACGAGACAACGCCCTTGCCACCGGGTCCGTTCTGCCGTGCATCGCCCACGGACCCAGCAGGCTCGCCGATTGGACTACCAGATCGGGTTTTTCCATTTTAAGAAGCCGTTCTATGGCCTTTTGTTGGGTGCCGTCCAGCTCGGTGAACTTAACGCGACAGTCGTAGCACGAATCCAGCATCCCTGCTATGGCAGGCCCTCGACCCTGGCATAAGCCAGATAAAATCAATTCATCCACCTTTCCCGAACGCGCCAATCCGTCTGAGATTTTCCCGCCGGCATCTCCAACGCCGATTATAAGAACACGTACCGCCAACTCTCACCTCCAGAACGCTTCAACCGTCACCCTGCTCGCAGGTTTCCATCAGTCTATTAAACCAACCCGGCCTCGCTTACCGGGCGGTTATCAAGGATTCTTTCCGGGTGAAAGACGGAAAGGTCAAGTGCCGGTTCGATTCCCAAAATCAATTCCGACAGATAACGTCCCACTGCCGGTGCCTGCTGGAGCCCATGGCCAGAAAACCCGTTTGCAAGAAAAAATCCTTTCAATGTCGGCCATTCACCCAGGATGGCATTTCCATCCAACCGGTTTACGGCATACAGCCCGGCCCAGCCTCTAAGAAGTTTGAGTGTATCGAATGTGGGAGCGAATTCAGCCAGTTCCGGCCACAAAACCTCTGTAAACCGCTTTTCATCCCAGGAAAATTCAATCCTCTTTGGATCCTTTTCCATTGATTTGCCGATGACAATGGTGCCGCCGGTTTCGGTTCTAAAATAAAGACCCGATGGAAGAAAGGTAAGCGGCAGTGGGCCTTTAGGCTTTACGGCCGGATCGAAGACAAACACCTGCCGCTTTACCGGTTCTACAGGAATATCAACGCCTGCTGTACGGGCCACGATCCCAGCCCAGGCGCCGGCACAATTGACCACCACTTTTGATTTAAGGGTTTTCCCTGAGGCAAGCTGCACACCGGATACGCATCCTGCCTGCGTGATAACCCGCGTGACTTCATCTTCGATAAAAGTCGCTCCCAGAACATCGGCTTTTGTCCTGTATCCTCTTAAGAATGCATGTGGATCTACATGTCCGTCGGTATCTCCGAATGTGCCCCCAATAAGCCCCTCTGTCCTGTATATGGAGTAGCGTGATTTGATTTCTTCCGGCGGCCACCAATGGACACTGCAACCCAGTTCTTGTTGCAGGCTCAGCGCCTGTTTGGCTATCTTCTCCCGCTTCGCATCTATCAGAAAGAGATTTCCTTCCCGCCGAAAGGAGATATGAGGGGTATAGCGGTCTGTTGCCATTTCTTTGTCAAATACCGTCAGAACCTGCTGGGTGTACTGAGAGATTTGAATATTTTCCTTTAAGCTGAACTGAACCCTGACATTGGCAAGAGACAACGTGCTGGAGGCTCGACTATAGGAAGGGTCCGGTTCGATCACCCCAAGCTTCAACCCCCTGTCGCGGTTCATCAGGTTATAAGCGGTGGAGCAGCCTATGATCCCCCCACCGATGATAATTATATCGTATGTGGAGTTATTCACTTCCTCCGGTTTCTCCTTCTATAATTTTACGGACCTATATACTATGTGAAGGGTCTGGATGTATTTTAAAATTGCACGCTTCATGAATCACCAGTCCAGCTTTATTGCGGGATGCAGATTCATTGCACGATTTTAAAAGCTTTGGTGGAAACTCCAAACACCTCATATTAAAGGGGCAGCCAGGTACCAATTCCCTTTTCCTTTGCTCGCTGATAGATCAAAGGAGCGACCGCCATGTCATCAAGGGCAAGCCCCAGGTTTGCGGTAAGGGTTCTTTCCGATGGATTTTCCCTGCCCGGTTTTTTTTGCGTTACCAGCTCCCCCAGCTCTGCATAAACTTCGGGTATGTCTTTGAAATAACCGAGTTGCTGATAATGGCGCAACTGAGGGATGTCATCGGTGCAAAACTTATCGGCCTCTTTAAGAGCCGCCGGATCCCAGTAAGAGTCGAAATCAACCATGGAGGCAAAGGCCCCTTCATCAAGCCATCCGGCTTTTATGGTTGCATGGGGGGTTTTAAGCAGCAAACCTGCTGTAACCACCATATCACAGCCGGTTACCGCCTCACGAGGTGTTTTTACAGGTATAACCTCAAGATTAAACCTGCCTTTAATCTCTTTTGCATACTTTTTTGCAGCCTGCTCTTTCAGATCATAGGCCATTACCTTTTTAAGTGGAAACAGAACATTAAGCGCCTCAAGGTTTGTTCGCCCCTGAACCCCGCAACCCAGTATGCCCACCGTCGAAGATTCCGGCCGGGCCAGATACCGTGCTGCAATGGCGGTTGCCGCACCGGTGCGCATGGCAGTGATCCAGACACAGTCCATAACGGAAATGGGCAGACCGGTTTGCGTATCATTCAATATGATCACTCCGGTAATATACGGAAGGTTTCGTTTGGTATTTTCCGGAAACCCGCCCACCCATTTAAGTCCTGCCGATTCCATCCCACCGATATACGCCGGCATTGCATGGATGAAATTGTCTCCCCCGCCGGGATGAATGGCGGGTTTGGGTGGCATTTCAACGCGGCCCTCGGCTTTTGCCTGAAATGCGGAGCTCAGTGCATCGATAATCTCCCGCATGGTCAGTCCTACGGAAGATACGTCTGCTTTTGAGAGGTAAAGGAGTTGATTTTCTTTCATGTAGCCTCCTTGTGGTGAGTGAAAATCAAAAAAAATTTCGAAATCGCGGTGACCAACAGCAAGTTCATGCTTTTTTGCCCTGTCAGATGTTGACGTTGTAAAATCTATATAGGAGGAGATCTGCGGTGTTGTCAAGAAGACAGCTCGCAATAGATCAATTCGACGCGAAACACCGCTTGCTCATAGACACCCCCTTTTCCGTGTGTAAGTCCTCTTCGGCCAAGCGAAAGCCCGTGATCGGTGGTAAGAACCAGGCGCCGTTTTTGTTGCCTGCAGATTTCCTTCAATCCGGGCAATTCTCTTTTAAGAAACCCACAGAGCATCCCGGCCATTTCGGAAAGGGGAAGTAAAGTTGTATGGGCGGCTTCGTCAATAAGGGACAATCTGATAACGACACATTTTTCCGGCGGAAAGGCCGGCAGAAGATCTGTAAAACCATAGGATTCATTGCCTTTGATGTGGTGATAGCCGATTTCGCGGAGAGCAAACTCATCCATTGCATCTGATGCAAAGCCAAAAAGTGCCGATATTGAAGACGCGGTTTTAGGCAAAACCTCAAGACGATGCCAGGTAAGTCTCATCTCCCCAAGTTCACTTTTCAGATCAACCGCTGTCTCAAGCCACACATCGGGGGATACCCCGTCGGCGATGATCACCACCGGATTGTCTGTAAGCTCAATAGGAGAAACAGAAGGAATCGTTGTCAGCCATTCTTCTCCTTTTTTTGCAATCGTCTTAATCTTATTACGGACCATTGATCGCAGTTCTGTAGACGCCCAGGGGTCTGCCAGGATTTTAGACAGCGCCAGTCGAACGCGCAGGGCATCGGGAAGGGGAGCATCTTTCAGCTCCCCGATTTTTCTGAGGGTATCCAGACGATCGTTTATTTTTTGAGCAATATCGCGGGCGACATGACGGGATTCCGTCCGGATATGCAGTGGCCATGGCACGTCTGAAAGAATCCGTTCGGCAAGCAGCAGCCAGGCTGTGCGCAACGCATGGGTATGGAACGGTTCATCGGTAAGAAAGCGGGCAAGGCGGGCGTCATCCAGATAGGCCAGCCTTTCCTTTAAGCTGGATGCCGGAAATTGACGTTCTAAGGCAGCTTCGAGTTCGCGAACACCAACGTGTAGATCTTCTTTAAAGAGATCGGCATGCATCATAGGCCACCAGTGACGGGAAGCCGTGCTGCTGTGCGCAGGCAATTTCGTGTCCTCCTCAATGGCAATGACGGTATTCTCGTTTGAGACCGATGTCCAGTCTTTGACAATTTCACGCACCTGGTCAGGAGTAAGTCTTCGGCCGCCAAGGCGGGCGAAAAGCTCTTTTAAGCCCCGTCTTTCAATGGTCACACGGCCGGAAAGTGCTCTTGATATTTCTACTGAGGTGGCATCATCCATTATATCCAGCAGGGCAGTGGAGGACGCGCATTCATCTTCCAAAAGGCTGCTTAAGCTTCGCATCCGTTTAGCGGTATTCGGCCTGGCGTCAGCCAGCGCAAACGCACGCGCTGAGATCGCCTCTCTGATTTCAGGACGTCTCAAAATTCCAAGATACTCAAACAGGTATGTTTCGATTGAACGCTCGGGATCTTCCATCTGAACCGGCCTGGGGGTTTCGCCTGGTATGAAACCACAGCTGCACACAGCAGAGCGCATGAGTTCCTCTGCGAGGTTTCGTTTGCAGACCAGTGCCCGGGGAGCCCGCAGTTGCTTTATGAACTCCTTAAGACCCGCTGGTCGGTCTAAAAGTTCAATCGCCGTCAATCGCTCCAACAGCACAAGTGCCCTGTCGGCAAATCTAGAAAGCGGCTTTCTCTCCATCTGTCGGTAATGTTCAGTGTGTGCCTGATCGTAAAGCCGGGCATATTCCACCCGAAATCGATCAAAGACCATCATCAGACGCAGCGGATCTTCATCCCGTACCAGAACCTCCGGCTGATCCAGCAGCTCCATGACCTTGTCCTTAAGGGCAGCGATATCGGTATTGTCCTGAGCCATGCGAGCTACGGCTGTATGTCGCATATAGTGGTTGACGAACACAAACGATTCCCAATTCCGGCTGAGAAAGATGCGTATTTTTTTGATGTAGTCGATATCCGTCGCACTCAGGCCACTGCTGCGCCATCTGCTTAAAAAGCGTTCGAGCCCTTCGCGCGCGGAATAGGAAACTTTTATTTCATCGGATAACAACCTTAAGGCGTTTATTTGAGATCGCAGCCTATTTAGATCAAATGCTTCAAAGGATGAAAATCCGGACACGGTTTCCAATCGGCTTTCGATATCGGCGGATGCTTTTTGAGCCCAGTCCCGGAACTTTCTTACGTTCTGCCATACCTCCCGTTGCTGCCTCAGCCCGAAGGACTCCCAGCCTCTTGTCGGCGCCAGAAACGGACATGAATTGGTCAATGTTTCGCGATCGTGTCTGCCGATGACCTCCCCGGGCGCCAGAGAATCGGCAGCCTCCACAGATGTCATATGAAGCATGTCCAGAGGAATGGTGCGACCGTTTTTAAGAGGTGTGATCAGCCCTCCGTAAGCTAGAGCAGAGATCAAAAAAAGGACGGTATCCCTGGGAAGCCCGAATCTACCTGTTTGCAGGGACAACATCACCTGTGAAAGATTTGTTGGTTCTGCCGTGCTCAGCAGGCTGAAGATCGTCTTCAGCAACGGATGGCCTTCAGGATCAGGGGCGAACACATATGCGCCGGAGCGCAATTCCACAAGCCCCAGGGGGGATGCCAGCCCTTCGATGGCATCGCTCAAACCTCGCGAACGTGCCTCCTGGAGTCCCATGTTGCCCACCGATACGAATTCTTCGATAAGCCGCTGGTACCATAACCGGGAAGGGGTCACCCTGCGGGGGGCAATCTCCCGGTAGCCGGGATAACGAATTTCGAGTAAAAAATTCCCCGCCTCCTCAAGCAGACGGTCAAAGCGCTTTATTTGTCTAATTACGGGTTCTACGGTAATCTCGGGGAGTGAGAAATTGCCTTTGTAAAAAATATTAAGGGCCGCCTGAGATGCTTCTGAGCCCAGCCGCTGCAATGTTTCCCTGGCAGGCTGAATCAGGGGGGCTTCTGCGGGATTGGCCGGGCGCAACACGGTACAAAGCTGCCGGGCGGCCAGAAACTCACGCAGTATTTGGGCTTCCTCTTCTTGTAAGGGCAGGGATATTTCCCATATGGCTGTGTGTTCCAGTTGAAAGTCGGTTTCACCACCGAGACTGAACAGGACCGCAAAGTCGCACTCTGCAGCGGATAAGGCCCGTTTGATGCCATTTTTGAGTTCGGCTTCATCGCCCGGGCGTATAAAGGAAATGAAGGCTCGCCGAACGCTTTGGCGCCAGTTGACCAGACGGTATATACCCTGTTGTAGGAATGTCGGACCCGGCCAGGACGGTGATTCGGCCAGCTCAAAGAAGGGCTCAAGCAGCAACCTGCGATCATCGAGCGGTATTTCTGAAGCGGTGCGGGCAAGGCGGGCTTTGAAACTTTTGGCAGGATCCTGCTGAGTGACTACTGCGTAAACGGATTGGAGGGGATCCGCGGTTTCTGATCTCTTTTTTACCAGGAATTTGCTTTCGGCCACAAGCACGTCAAGGATCGTCTCGGCCACAAACTGGACGTTTAAATCCGGGTCTTGTTCTGACAATGCACAGGAGACCAGTTCAGTCAATTCCTTTACGGTGGGTAAAGTAGCTGTAGGATGGATGCCGTACAATACCAGAACACGCACAAGACGCCGTGCCAGAGCCTGATCCTCCGGATCGTCGATCGTCTTTTCGATGACCTCATCGAGATGCGGAACCACATGTTTCGGATAAACATGCAGGGCTGAAAATTCAGCCATACGCAGGCAGAAATGATCGTAAATGCTGTCCGGCCCCAACAGTGCATAAGCGGGATGATCCAGGATACCGGTGATCTGCCGGCTTTCATCCCCCGCCAGGCGGCAATAAACGAAATCAACGATCCCTCTGTGCTCAGAGAACAGCTCTCCCAAACCATTAAGCAGGCTGATGGTTACCGGATGAACAGGATAGGTGGCCTGAAACTCTTCAAAGCTCCAGGAGATGGATGGAAACTGCCGACAAAGATACTCATAGATCCGGTACAGTTCATCTGCAGCGCCTTCTCTGAGCTTCACAAGGCGTCTTGAAATAAGAGCCTTGATATGCACCGTTGAAAGCGTTAATTTCACCGGAAAGCGGTCTTTTATTTTTTGAAATGTCACTTGAGCGATATCTCCGGTGCGCTCTATGCTTTCCTGCACAGCGGCAATGACCCAAAGCGGTTGGGTAGCTGTTAGCTCTCCCAGCAGTTGAAGGGTTCGTGCGTCTTCGTTTAGAAGCCGGGCGTCTGGTTTTGAGCGGAAAAACTCGGAAAGTTCGTCGATGATCAGCACCATTCCGTCGAATCCTGCCTGTTGTACCGACTTGATAACCCGTTGAAAAGTCTCATATCGTTCCTCAACCAAGGTCTCAGGCGCTTTTAAACCCAACTGCTTCATAAACCGAACCGCTTCAATATAAGATTGACGGGGATTTTCCTTTAGATAGCCATCCATCTCCTCGACAGCAATCCGCAGCTGTTTTGCAAAAGAGGCAGCCAGCTCCTCTGTATTAAGCAGGCTTTTAAAATATTCCAGGAATGCAGAGAGCGGTGTGAGCCGCGTTTCGATTCCATGGGATATCAGAGCCGTTTCCACCGCTTCAACGAGGATTTTTTCAAGTGGAGTTGTTCCTCTGTAATTGATCAGAGAGACATCTGCGGCTAAAAATCTACGCTTCAAATTTTTTACCCGTAGAAGCTGGGGATGGTGATCACACAGCATCTCCGCGCCGGGAAGGTCACAGAGCCAGGTGGTCAGGGCAGCGAGAAAATGGGATTTGCCCGATCCGAAATCGCCCTGCAGGAAAAACCCACGGCCATGCTCTTTCGTTAAGGAAGCCGCCAGGATGGAAAAATGGTCTCTCACCTCATCGGTGAACACGAAGCTTCTAGCAATGGATTCGGACCGTGTTCTGCCATCCTCCAGATGAATGACGGTTTGAACCGGTGGAACCTCGATAAGGTCACCGATACGCAGGTTTCTGTTACTCATCTGGGTCTTGCTCCATCTTCTCATCACCTTTGACCGACAATTCTTCTTTAAGCAGGTTTTGAATCATTTTTATTCTGCCGAGCAGTGGTTTTTCTTCAGGGTTTGACATTACCAATTCCTTGTAAAATCTAAGGGCCTGCTGAAGTCGGCCAGCCCTTTTACATGCCGGTATGTAAGCTTTATGCAAATAATAATCTCTGGGGTTTTCTCTCAGTAACTCTTCCATAAGCGGTATGGCTTCAAGCTCTTTTCCGGATTTGGCCAGGGCAAATGCCTGTTTTTGGTAAATCTTAGGATTTGCCTGCCCACGGGTAAGTTTGGCGTACTGCTCAAGGGCCAATTCGGGTTTTCCGGTACGCCGACACAGAGACGCATAGATTTCTTTGTAAATGGGCGGTCTGGAAGGAATTTTTGCCAGTCGCCCCATACGCGAAAGCACCGGTTGAATTCCTTCCTGTTTAATCTCAAGTTCTGTCAGAGCCCATAATCCATGGGGATTGTCTGGGCTTATTTTAAGCCATTCCCGGCAAGCAGAAATGGCTTCATCCATTCTGTTAAGGCTCTGAAGCGCTTTGACCTTCCATCGATAACTTATATCGTGCGGCAGCTCCCACCGGGATAGAAGGTGAAGCATTTGATTCCAATCCCCCAAAGCAGCAAGGCAATTTAGGATTCCTCTGCGGGCAAAAAAGGACAGTCTTTCGTTATCGGCGATTTCCATAAAATAGGGAAGAGCTTCTTTTATGCGATTAAGCCCGTAAAGGGCTTCGGCCACCGCAAGAGTGGCGTAAGGGTTTGTTGGTTGAAGCGACAGGGCCTGTGTGGCAATTTTGATAGCCTTGGTGTAATCCCCGCTTCGAGAAAGCGCAGCAGCCTGTCGGGTAAGCCAGAACGGATTGTCGGGGTTGCCATGGCGGTATAGGAGTTCAGCCATGCGTGCTGCTTCCATAAACTGGCCTTTTTTGAATAACTTTAAATACTGGTCGTATTCTTGAGACATGTTTTTCGGTATAATCCAGGTTCAAACTATGTGCCCGATATCAACATTAGGCAGAATCCATTCAAAGCCATCATAGCGCTAAAGCTTCACTTCGTGCCCAACATTCCATCGCTCCATCTTTCCAATTGGAGTGAAACCCTTTACTTAATATATCATATGATGATGATTCCTGCCAGCAAGCTTGCCTCAGTACACCAATTATGAGCGAAATTCAGACCGCAAGCATAATGGCCACCATGCTCAACACGTTTCAAAAGGCGATTATTGGAGCGAGTTGAGATACGTTTCACATTTAACACGAATTATTGACGACAGTTAGTCTTTTAACAATTATGATTGTCTATGGGGTCATAATCCTTTTCTTCACCGGCGGATTCGGGTGTTAAAGGGTTTAAAAAAGAAGGGACGAAATCTATTTCCGTATTATAGGCCCAAGGCAGGCAGGTAAAAGGACCCTGATGCAGATGCTTAAGGAACATCTGGATAATCGTGGCAAGAGGACATTGTTTCTGAATTTCGATATCGAATGGGACAGACCTCATTTCGAATCTCAGACTGCCTTGCTTAAAAAAATCGAGCTGGAACTTGGCCAAAAACATGGTTATGTTTTCATCGATGAAATTTAGCGCGAAGACAACTCAAAAGAAGATTTTATTTATGGCTTCTGATTGAACTTTTATTCTTTTCATCATCTTAGATTTCCTGCCTGATATTTCATAATTTCCGGGTTCGCAGATGACGATAGTTGGCAATGGGCCTATTTCCTTATTGTTGAATTCGATTATTTCTTTACTATCATCTTCTTTTGGCATCAAAAAAACGACCGCTGGTGTTTTATCTTTATTATTACCGCGCAACAAGAGGGGGGTTTTGAACTCTTTGTCTTGAAATTCAAGAAACCACATACCACTTCCATTATTCGTAATCGGTTTTAAGGAGGAAAGCTTTGTGATACTGAAAGGTGAAATGTCTCGGATATTATTTTTGTGAATTAAAGGGCTTCGAAATGCATGAATTATTTTACCTGAAGCTATAAGCGAGCCATTATCATTTATGATGTAAATATTTGTTTGAAGGAAAGCCCCAACTCCTGAAAGAAATCCGATTAGTTCTAATCCAACTAAAAACGAGCCTTCTTTTTCTAACTTCAGAAATAGCATGTCACCGCATGCGCCTTCTGGACATTCGTATTTGGATACCTTCCCATTGCTCAAATTGTAGAAACGGATGCTCCATTTTAAGGAGTCACAGCACCCGGACCTATTAAGAGAGATTAATAGATTGGGATTCTTTTTGACGGCGTGGGTTGGCAGTGAATCAAATAGATGGAGAAGATCACCGTCTTCGGAGTATAATTCAACGAGATGCTTATTTTCCTTGCAGCCATAAAAATAGTATGGGTATACGACGCATACTATTTTTGTGTTCGGTATCTCCAATAAATAGGGTAGGGCCTGATCAGCTCCCGAAGGAACAAGATCGGTTTTAAGAGCTAATCTGAGACCTGTTTTCAAAAAAACGATATCTTTTCCATCAATACGAGCCCCTCGAACGTCTTTTGTAAGTAACTGCAAGAAATTATAGGCCGGAGGCTGTCCTTTCTGCTCAAAGTACTTATCATATGTAAAATTTCCTAATCGAGAGTCTTGATGCTCAATGCTATTATTGCTTTTCGTGCCTGCAAAAAGATTGGTTCTTTGCAAATTGGAGCTGAACCATAGCCATTCATCATTGATTACTTGAAAAGTCTGAGCAAAAATAACGCCTTTAAATAATAGAAACATCGCTATGGCCGAGAATAGAGCAATCAAGGCCTGCACAACATATCGGCTCCGCAACCTAATCGGTTGATTGTTTTTTGGATAAGGGTTGTTCATGAAATTTTCAAAATCAATTTTCTTGAAAAAATTCCTTTAGTTTATTTTTTTCATAAGTTTGATAAATTGTTGATGTTCTGATCCTTTCAATGATATTGATGTCTTCATCAGTTAGATTTAAATTGTCTAACACGGTTAGATTCTTTTTAAGATGTTCAGGATTGTTTGTGCCAACCACCACGGTTGTGACAGCGTCGTGTGATAGGTTCCATTTCAAAGCGATCTGAGCCAGCTTGCTTCGATCGGAAAACCCGATTTCATCAGCCATCTTAAACAACTGACCTTTCATGAAGGCTTCTCTTGAAATGACACCAAGCCCCTTTTGGATTGCAAATGGAAAGACCTTACGGGTTGCACCGTAATCTGCAAAATTGAAGTTAATATATACAGCATCAAAGGTACTGGAATCGATTTGGGCTAGATATGTACGTTCACCCGAAAATGTATCTGCACAAGCAAATCGGATAAGCCCCTCTTTTTTTAGACGCTCGACATTGCTTTTGATTTTGTCGAGGTATTCAGGGTCATGATCCAATGCTGATTGCATAAAGGCAATATTCAGAAAATCGAGGTGATCTCTCTTAAGCAACATAAGGCATCTTTCGACTTCGGCTTTCAGCAGTTGGTATTGCGCCATTTTGCGATTATATGGGTCATATGTGTAGACCATGCCTTCCGGTCTAGTCTGGATGTAGATTTCATATGGCGGAGGGATTTCCCTCAGGTTTCGTCCCAGTGCTTCTTTCTCGGAATCCTGAGTTACATCAAATAGGTTGATCCCATGCTCAAAGGCAATCGATAGATTTTTCTTTCTTTTATCCGACCCGAATCCTTTAAAGATATAACCGGGTGTGACAGCCAGATTAAAATTTTCGTTAAACCCCCTGGAACGCCCATCATGCAGATACTCGTGGCCACCCATGGACAAAATGGAAATCTCAATCCCAATCCGCTCCAGTTTCTTGTAAATCATTCAATCCTCAGAAATACCTTATACAGCTATTGTTTTACAGCGCCTTCCGTAAAGCCCTTGATCAAGTACCGTTGCAGAATTAAATAGAGGGTTGCCGGAACAATGGTGACCATCACGGTTGCCGCCATAATTTCAGACCATTGAACCCGAAACTGCCCAACCAGTTGAGTTATTCCCAGAGTCATTGTCTGTTTCGTCTGATCACTTATGAGGCAAAGTGCCCACAGAAGATCTCCCCAGGACAGCAGAAACGCAAAGATAACTGTTGCCACCAGGCCGGGGAGGATGTTGGGAAGAACAACGGTTAAACAAATTCTCAGCCTCGATGCGCCATCCACCATAGCGGCCTGATCGATTTCATCCGGAACGGTATCCACATAGCCCTTTAACATCCAGATGCTAAAAGGCAGAGTGATCGTTGTCTGGGACAGTATAAGCCCTGTCAGTGTATCATAAAGGTCTACATAGCTTAGCATTTTAAAATAAGGTCCGACCAACAAAACACCCGGTATTAGTTGGGAACCCAAAAAAATCGTTATCAGTGAAGTGCGACCCCTGAAGATAAATCGTGAAAATCCGTAAGCCGCAAATACTCCCACCAAAGATGAAAGAAAAGCGGTGGATGAGGAAACAGTAATGCTGTTTAAAAAATATTGAAAAAATTGTTCTTGAGTCCACATTCTTGTGTATGCACCGAAGGTGACCTGTTTCGGTAAAACGGTAGGTGGGTAGTCAATAACTTCGTAATCCGATTTTAAAGATGAACTGGTCATCCAGAAGAAAGGAATAAGGTTGAACAGAAGCATAAAAATAAGGGCTGTATATACAAATACCCAGAATAAGGGTTTCTTTACAACCATCAGTTATTACTCCCGTTTCATGGTCATTATCAGATATGGAAGACTGATAACGAACATGAAGATTGCCAGAACGATTGCAATCGCTCCTGCATAGGATGTGTTAAAAAACAAAAAATAATGTTTATAAGTAAGAAGAGAAAGCACCTGGCTGCTATAACCAGGGCCGCCACCCGTCATGCTGTATATCATGCCAAAAAGACGTGATTCCCATATTGTATCTAAAACGGTTGCGATGATGATCATATATTTTAAATTTGGTAGAGTAATATGAAAAAAGGCTTTAATCTTCGACGCACCGTCTATTTCTGCTGCCTCATACTGCTCTTTTGGGATCGCCTGAAGCCCGGCGAGTAAAATTAGCATGGCGAAAGGATACCCTCGCCAGGTTTCTGCAAAAATCAAACACCCAAATGCAAGCTTAGGGTTGCCCAGCCAGTCAATAGGATCAGTTATAATAGCAAATTGCAATAACATGGCGTTAATCATGCCTGGAAGGGTATCGAACATGAATCTCCAGATAAGTCCTCCGATGACGTCCGGAACTGTCCAGGGCAGTATTGCGATCACTCGGAAAAAGCGCTTCCTCCTGATTTCCATGTTCAACAGGAGTGCGACACATAAACCGATCATCAAGTGCAAACCCACGACAAGACCGACAAATATCACCGTGTTTCTAAATGTCGCAAGGAACTCTACATCACTCAGCAGGCGCTGATAACTGGCAAGGGAAAAAGAGGGGGTTTTTACCCAGATAAGATTGAAACTCTGTAATATTGCTGCAAACGCCGGGAAACCAAGTATTCCAACTAAAAGAATAAAAGCGGGTAAAATGAAAAGGTAGCCTTTGTGATTTTCTTTGATTCTAACCTTAATCATTGAAAATATGGAGGTGATAAGATTGAAAAAGGGGCAGAATATCTCTGCCCCTTATATTTCATAATAAATTAGCGGCTTAAAATTGCTTCTATCTTATTGTGTGCGTCCATCAATGCCTGATCCGGTGTTTTTGTTTTAGCGACGGCTGCTTGAAGACTTTGCCGGAAAGTTTCCAAACATTCGGGCCACTTTGGCATCAGCGGAAGAAATGCTGCATGTTTATCTATTTCCTCTGTCACGACAGCCGCGTATTTGCTCTGAAGAATCGGGGCGAAGCTTTCATTGACACTTCGCCGGCATGACAACATGTTGTTGTCCACAAACCATTTCTCCATTTGCTTCTTTGCTGTCAAGAATTTAATTAATTTCCAGGCTGCTTCAGGATGTTTAGTATTGGGGTTCATAAACAGAGATTTTTGATATAAGGTGGATCGAATTTTGGATTGACTCCCTTCTGTTTGAGGAACAGGAGCCATCTCCAGGACTTTCCATCCATGAAGATCCGGATTCATCCCCGAGACTTCAGTGATTGTCCACATGGTTCCGAAAATCATTCCAACTTTCTTGTGGGCCATTAACCGCCTCGCCCCGTTGCAGTCGACTTGGGAAACTCCTGGTGGCATGCTCCTGTCTTTGAGGATCATATCCACCACCATGTTGAAGGCTTCCCTGGCTTCCGGAGAGTTAAGATTCGAATGCTTCCAATCCGGAGTGAGAAAATCTCCTCCGTGGCCCCTCAGCACGACAGAGAATCTTAAATCAAAGCAGGCTTTCGCTAAAACAAGGGTGACGCCCCACTGATCGATTTTCCCATCGCCATCTGTGTCTTTGGTGAGTTTTTTAGCAATTTCTCGAAATTCTTTCCACGTTTTTGGTGGACTCTGAATTCCTGCTTTTTTGAAAATCTCGGAATTGTAAACCAGAACCATGGCGACAACATTTTTCGGAACCCCGTATGTTTTTCCGTTTTCAGTAACCGGCATCAATGATACCGGATAAAAATCAGCCAGCCATTTTTTTCCGCCTTCTCTTTCTATAAAAGGTGTTAGATCCTTAACCCAGCCTTCTTTGATGTATTGTTTAACTGGGTTTGCATCAAGGGCAAATACATCAGGACCTTTACCGCCTCGAATCGCTGTTGTGAATTTGACATCGCGCTGCCCAAGGGCTACCGGTTCAGTTTTAACCTTGATGCCAGGATTCAATCTTTCAAATTCTGCGATCGCCTCCCTCAATGATCGGCCCCAAATGTCCTGTGCCAACTGCCAGTCGGAATAGGAAACTGTGACCTGTTTTGCACTCGCAGCGCCACCCGAAAAAAAGATTAGGCCCAATGCAAGAATAATGATGCTCGTAAGCTTTACGTTAAATTTTCTCATGTCTTGCCTCCTTTACCGTTTAAGTATTTTAGGTAGCCTAACCACAATGCACACAGGTTAGATCGATAGGGTTTGCTTTTTTTTCTTCACCTCCTTTCTATTTCCGGTTATCATTCCCGGGGCGGAGCTGAGGATCCTCTTTCAATCAATTTCGCAGGAATTATGTTTGTTTTGAAACGCTTTCGCTTCTTAAAGATACGTCCTAGAAGCATTTTTCCGGCAATGTTCCCCATGTCATACGGGGATTGATGTATTACCGTAAGAGGTGGGTTTAATAAGATCGACCATTCCGTGTCATCCAGCCCCACGATGGAAATGTCTTTGGGAATTTGAATGCCCAATTCGCGAAGAGCTTTCAGGGCACCCAGAGTCATTCGGTTGTTAGATACGAAAAGAGCAGACGGGGGATTCTTGCATTGTATGATTTTTTTTGCCAAAAGGTAGCCACTTTCCTGCTTGAAATCTCCGGTGGGCATCCAAGCCTCATTGGGCGAGATGTCATGGTCATTCAATGCCTTAAGAACCCCTTCTAACCGTTCTCGTCCTGAACTGAAACCGGATGGTCCAGATATCACGCCAATCCGTCTGTGACCTAAAGAGATGAGGTGCTCAATGGCTTTGTATGCTCCCCCGACGTTATCTGCAAACACGGCGTCGCTTTTTAGCCTTGCTATCCTCCTGACGATTGTTACCAACGTTGCCTGGTTTAATTGGCCCATCAGGGGGTGTTCATTACCTTGGAAACAGGTGGCAAGAGCTATTCCATCTGCCCGCTTTTCTAAAAGTAGCCGGATATACTTTATTTCCTTATCTGGATCCTCATCGGTATTACACAGCATGACGTTGTAACCGAAGGCCGAAGTAGCATCCTCCAGGCCCCGTACCACTGCTGTGTAAAAGGGATTAAGGATGTCTGAGACGATCACTCCTATGGTGTGGGTTTTCTGAATGACGAGACTTCTGGCAATTCGGTTGGGTTGGTAGCCCAGCTCTTCGATGACGGCTTTGACTTTTCTCTTAAGGGGCTTGCTTACAAATCTCGTCTCATTGATGACATGAGAGACCGTGGCAGTGGAAACATTCGCTTTTCGAGCAATATCTTTTATGGTTGGCATAGGTTATGCCCATAGAAAACGGTTGTTAAACGTATACGTAAACGTTTAACTTTGTGTGTATCGTACTTAAATATATCTGTCAAGTATTTTTTATGCACGAATGGTATGGTAAAGAATGAATCTTGAAAAATGGGCTATGTAAACACCTTTAATTTATAGCACATTGACGGGTCATCAGAGGTTTTGCGCTTATTTTCCCTGGCCACTTCCAT
>JAFDFZ010000174.1 GCA_019309565.1 Deltaproteobacteria bacterium | reverse complement strand
TTCCCAGTGGGCGAACAGTCACTGGCGGTATGAAGAAGATCGATTTGCACCCAAAACAGCCCGGCATACCTGTAGGTGGCTTGAAACCAATTACAAGACAGAGCATTTTTATCTTCATGTGGATTTCTTCGACCCGCACGAGCCTTGGGATCCACCCGAATACTTCGTGGCAAAATACGCCGACCCCTCTTACAGGGGAATTCCCATGATTCAGCCCAACTACGGGCTGGCATCGGTGTTTTCAGAGCAGGAAATCCAGAACATGAAAGCCCACTACAAAGCAGAAGTGGAAATGGTCAGCAAATCGGTTGGATCGGTTATTCGTAAGATGAAAGAGACCGGCATCTATGACGATAGCCTGATCATTTTTACAACAGACCATGGCATTTACATCGGAGAGCACAACCGGACAGGGAAAACAAACCTCTCGTTTGAACGAGATCCCAGGGGTACATGGCCGTTTTACGAAGAGGTGACTCGAATTCCGCTTGCCCTCAAAATGCCCGGCCAGCAGCATAAAGGAAAGAGGGTTAAGGCCACTGTTCAACCTGTGGATATACTTCCAACGATACTGGAGCTTGCCGGCATCGATCCAAAAGCGAATCTTCCGGGGAAAAGTGTGCTTCCAGACCGCGAACTTAGGGATCATCCGGGAATCAAATACGGCAGGGAGCAGGGACTCAACCCCTTTCATGGCAAATCCTTGATGCCGTTGATTGAGGGCAACGAAGAGCACTGGCACCGAAAATACGCCTTCTCTGCCCATGAGACCCTTCTGTCCGACCCCGATGCAATGCTTTTCTGGACGACGATAACCGGAGAAAAGTTTACCCTGGCACTTGGGGGATCCCCAGAGCATATGCCGGAGATGTATCACATAAAAGAGGATCCTAAACAGGAAACCAATGTTTATGAAAAAAACCGGGATATTGCAGCGGAAATGGCAAAAGAGCTGTTTCAATTTCTTAAATCCATTGGTACCGACAAAGAGAAAATCCAGGCGCTTAAAACCAGGTTGAAGTAGGAGGGGGGCGGGAAGGGAAATCTTATCGAACGGATTTAACCATTTTATTAGACCAAAAACTTAACAGATGTGTCAAGTTTCAATTTTTAAGCGAAGATCATCCTATGGCCATAAAGAGAAGGAAAACGTTATCGACACCAATATTCGGAAAATACAGTTCAGAGTCTAATTCAGGGGAGATCCAGAAAAAGAGCGCTATGTCTATCAGACACCTCTTTCGAAAGATTCCAGCCATGCTGTACTCTATCGATCGCCAGGGCAGGCTGATCGATGTGAGCGACCATTGGCTTGAGGTGATGGGGTACAAACGCAGTGAGGTGATAGGTAAAAAATCAACGGATTTTCTTACAGAAGAATCTCGACAACTTGCCCAGAAAAACCGTCTGCCGAAATTTTATAAACTGGGATTTGCAAGAGATATTCCCTATCAGATTGTAAAGAAAAATGGAGAGATAATCGACGTACTTCTTTCAGCAGCCTCTGAAAGGGACGATTCAGGTGAGGTGGTGCGTTCCTTTGCTGTTCTAAACGATATTACAGAGCAGAAAAAAGCACAGGAAGAATTAAGGAAAAGTGAAGCAACATTACAGGCGATTATGGATCAAATTCCAGGGATAGTATTTCAATATATTCTGAGCCCTGACGGTTCTTTCTCTGTTACGTTTATCAGCAATCTTGTCAAGGGTTACTGGGGGTATACGGCCGAGGAAATTATGGCAGCTCCTTCTCTTGTTTTCAAGCTCCTCCATCCTGACGATCTGGATATGGTTAATTTGAAGATTGTAGAGTCGGCCCGGACATTGAAAGATCTTTCGATACAACATAGAATCATTTGCCCGGATGATAGTATTAAATGGGTGTGGGTTAAAGCTTCGCCTCAGCCGTTGCCCGGCGGTGATATCCTCTGGAATGGAATATTATTGGATATTACCGAACAAAAACAATTGGAAATGTTGCTTATAGAAAGCGAGCGGCGTTACAGGAGTTTGGTAGAGTTTTCAGAACATCACATGTTTCTTCTTGACAAAGATGGTAAATATATCTCAAGCAACAACAGGGTTGAAAACTTAGGTCTTGAAAGTGGTCAATCGCTTGTTGGCAAATATCTTGGGGATGTCTATCCATCTGAAACTGCAGAGCTTTATCTGGAGCAACTCAAAAAAGTATTTAATACCGGCCATGCGGTTAGTTTCGAGCATAGCTTACAGGTAGGCGAGAAAACCTGTTTTCATCTGGATACGCTTTATCCTATTTTTCGTGAAAACAAAATATGGGCCGTTGGCGGCATTTGTCGCGACATCACGCAAATGAAACAGGCATTGAATACCTTGCAAAGAAAAGAGGCAGAACTTTTACGGCAAACCAGAAAAATTAAAAAAATGAACACTGCGTTAAGCGTACTGATCGAAAAGCGGATTCAGGATAAAAAGGAACTAGAACAAAACGTGCTTTTAAACGTAAAAACATTGATTTTACCTTACCTGCAGCGGCTGAAAGGCAAGTTCGATCAGGATGACATACTGAAATACTTGAACATAATTGAATCAAATATCAACGAATTCGTGTCTCCGTTTGCAAATATCCTGTCCTCAAATTACACCAGTCTCACCCCCACCGAGATTCAAGTAGCCGATCTGATAAAGCAGGGGAAAACCAGCAAGGAGATCGCCTCAATATTTCATATTTCCTCCAAGGCCGTCTCCTTTCACAGAAGCAACATCAGAAGAAAGCTGGGGCTGGTAAACAAGAAGATCAATTTAGCCACTTTTCTTCAAACCCTTCGATAATATCGCCCTTTTAATACCAGTATGTATTTGGCAACTAGCTGGCTATATTTTGGCTATTCATGTTCTAAAGAAAGATGATAAAATATATACAATATGGTATCCAAAGCCATATCGAAGCATGAAATAGTCTTGCTCAGTGCCGGCATGAAAGAAAATTTGTTTTTCTGAAGTTTCATTTGGTTAAACTTGAAAATAGGTACTGATTTTGCATTCTACCGGTTTCAAGATAATTCTTTATACCAAGCATAGAACGAAATTTTCTGAATAGGGCGTACAAACGGTACGCTGTCAAAAAGATCCGTTTAGATCGCAATCCAAAAAGTCTATTTACAAGATTCTAAATAATGGGAAGCCATGAACAAGAAACCAACTTATGCTGAGCTGGAAAAAAGCAAAGAGGAACTTGTGCAGGCGCTACAAGACGCAGAGGCTAAGGCTCAGCGTTTCAGCCTGGAGATACCGGCTCTTATTCATACCCTGCACGCAATCACAAAGAACCAGGGACTTGCCAGCACCGCACAGGCTGTTTTTGATGTGTGCAAAAAGAAAGTAGGGGCGACTGCGGGATATGTCGCGTTACTGAATGCTGATGGGGTCGAAAATGAAGTGTTGTTTCTAGATTCCGGAGGCCTTCCCTGCACGGTTGACCCGAATCTTCCCATGCCGATAAGGGGCCTGAGAAGCGAGGCTTATCTCAATGCAACAGTAGTGTACGAAAATGATTTTTCCAGCAGCAAATGGATGAAATATATGCCAAAAGGCCACGTAAGGCTTGACAACGTTATGTTTGCACCTCTTGTGCTAGATGGCAAGGCAGTAGGATTGTTGGGTATGGCCAATAAAAACGGTAATTTCAATGACCATGACGTTTGGATAGCAACGCTGTTTGGCGAGATTGCATCTGTTGCTCTGCGTAATGCCAGGTCTTTTGATCAGCACCGGCGGGTAGAAGAGGAAATGGAATTTCTGATCGAAGAACTGAAAGAGAAAAACAAGGAACTTGAACGATTCATATACACTATCTCTCATGATTTAAAGAGCCCGATTATCACTATAAAGGGGTTTCTCGGGTTGCTGGAACAGGATGTGGCAAGAGGTGACATTGACAGGATGAGGGCGGATATTGGGCGAATACGCAATGCCGCAGAAAAAATGCAGCATCTGCTGGAGGACCTTTTAAAACTATCTAAGATTGGTGGATCGGTCGATGCGCTGGATGAGGTGCCATTTAAAGACATAGTCAACGAGGCGACAAACACGGTGGCAGGCAGGCTGCAGGAGCGAAAACCCACAATAGAAATAACTTCAGACCTGCCATCAGTATATGGAGAGGTGTCCAGAATTCGAGGAGCGATTGAAAACCTCATAGACAACGCTGCAAAGTTCATGGGTGATCAGCCAAATCCCATCATAGAAATAGGTGTACAGCAAAACGGTGATGAAACGATCTTTTACATCCGGGACAACGGGATAGGTATCGAATCCGAATATCATGAAAAAGTCTTCGGACTGTTCGACAAACTGGACCAAAATACCGAAGGGACCGGAATCGGGTTAACCATTGTAAAGAAAACCATTGAAAAGCATGGAGGGCGGATTTGGATTGAATCTGAGGGCACAGGAAAGGGCACAACTTTTTGCTTTACGCTGCCGGGAAGAACAGAGGCAATGAAACGGAGGGTTAAATAAATGAGTCGAAAATCCTTGATCGTTTTATTAGTGGAGGATGATCCCGATCATACCGAACTTATCATCCGCAGTTTTCAAAACACCCGGTTCACACACAGGATCAAACATGTTGCCGATGGAGCATTGGCCTTAGATTATCTTTTCCGAAAAGGTGAATATGCCGATGCGGCAAAGAGTCCGAGACCGAATCTTATCCTGTTAGATCTTCGGATCCCCAAGGTCGATGGTATGGAAGTACTTAAGAAAATCAAGGGTACCGATAAGCTGTTGCGCATTCCGGTGGTGATCCTTACCAGCTCTACTATCCAGAAGGAAATCGATGCCGCCTATGACAACCATGCCAACAGTTATCTGGTGAAACCGGTGGACTTTGATAAATTCACAAAACTAATAAGGGGCTTGAGATGCTACTGGTTAGAATGGAATCATAATCCGAATTTGTAAATCATGCGGGTAAGTCTGTTCAGTTTACCCCGTAGTTGCATAAATCAGATAGCAAAATGACCTATAGCTTTGATTTATCAGTACCTGACGACAGCAGCGTTTGAGTTGTCTTTCAACAACGGGGTTTAGTTTTCGATCGTTTGCAACAATTCATTACGGAGGATACAAATGACAAACATCCTGCTGATTGAAGATGACGACGCCCATACAGAACTTATTCTTCGTAGTTTTGAAACCGATTCAGGCCAATTTCAAATCACCAGGGCAACCAGCTTAAGGGAAGCACGAAAACATCTATCTGAATCTATTCCCGATTTGGTCATTGCCGATATGATGCTGCCGGATGGAGATGGAATGGAGCTTTTAGGGCCCGGTGAAGATGAATACAGTTTCCCGATAGTGATAATGACAGGCTTCGGGAATCAGGAAACAGCAGTAAAAGCTCTTAAGGCAGGAGCTTTAGACTACATCGTTAAAACAGAGCAAACACTTATAGACATGCCACGTATTACCAGGCGTGCTTTGCGCGAATGGGGTTATATTACGGCACACAGACGGATGCAAAAGGAACTTGCAGAAAAGATGCGTTTGAACCAGATCCTTTTAGACAGCCTGCCCTGTGTTGCCCTTTTACTTAAGAAAAAAACCCGGGAGGTGGTTTTATCAAACAAGGCAGGCCGGAGTGCCGGTGCCCTGCCAGGCAAAACATGCTATGAAACATGGAGCCAAAGAAATGATCCCTGTCCATGGTGTTTAGCACAGAAGACATGGGATTCAGGAAAGCCGCAAAATCTTGTCGTTGAGGCGTCCGGCACAGTATATGATGCACACTGGGTTCCGGTAAACGAGGAACTCTACCTGCATTATGCATTTGATATAACAGAACAAAAACGTTTACAGACACGACTCGAACAGGCCCAGAAGATGGAAGCGATTGGAACGCTTGCCGGCGGCATTGCTCATGATTTCAACAATATCCTGATGCCGATAATCCTTCAAACCGAAATGCTTCTGCTTGAAGCACGAGATAATGGCTCTGTTCGAGCAAGGTTGCAGGAGGTGCTAAAAGCAAGCCTCAGAGCCAGAGACCTTGTAAAGCAGATCCTCACCTTCAGCAGGCAGGGCGAGCAGCATGTTATCCCGGTGAACATGACCGGGATTATCAAAGAAGCCGTCAAACTGTTGCGTGCCACGCTTCCAGCAACCATTGAGATAAGGCTTCATCTTGAAGCCGACCCTGATACGGTGATGGCAGAACCAACTCAGCTCCATCAAGTGCTGATCAATCTTTGCACCAATGCCGCCCATTCCATGCGAAAGAAAGAAAGAGCAGTGCTTGACATCGGACTGGGGAATGTAGAGATTGACGTCAAAACGGCCGCAGAACATCCCGATCTTAAGCCTGGATCGTATGTGAGGATGACGGTAAGCGACACGGGGCATGGCATAGATCCTTCGGTTATCAACCGGATCTTTGATCCTTTCTTTACCACAAAGGCTCGCGGGGAGGGAACCGGCATGGGGCTTTCTGTGGTTCACGGTATTGTAAAAAACTGTGGCGGGGCAGTTACAGTTAAAAGCAAACCCGGTAAGGGAGCGGTTTTTCATGTGTATTTCCCACAGATTGAGGGGAAAGCGTCGATGTCGATCGAATCTGTGCAGGCGCTGCCGGTTGGCAATGAGCGGATACTGGTGGTGGATGACGAAAAGCCGATGGTGGACACGCTTACCCAGATGTTGGATCGGCTCGGGTATAAAGTAACAGCAAGAACAAGCAGCATTGAGGCACTGGAGGCTTTTCGTGTGAAGTCTGAAGAATTTGATTTGATCATAACCGATCAGACGATGCCAAACATGACCGGTGAGCACCTGGCACAGGAGATTCTGGGTATTCGTCCCGATGTTCCTGTAATTCTTTGTACGGGTTTCA
>JAFDFZ010000288.1 GCA_019309565.1 Deltaproteobacteria bacterium | reverse complement strand
AAGCTCGATGTACTTATCTAATATGACGCGAAATTCTAGAGCAAGACCTTCAAACATTGCTCGGATAATGTCTTTGTAAGTGTGAGTTGTCCTAAGCCCCAAAATGGCGCCCTTGGACATCGGATCTTTATGGGGTGTGTAGGAGCCTCTTAGGTGAGGGAGCACAACAACACCGTTGCTGCCAGCCGGAGAGTTGCAAGCATCTTTAACGAGCAGGTCATAAATCTTTTCCTTTTCGGTCTCCATGTGCTTATAGAAGTTGTCAATGAACCAGTCAACCATTATGCCTGCTGTAAGGGTTCCCCCAATCAGATAGGTTTGTCCCTCCACAACATGGCATCCGCAACTGACTGCCGCATCGAAAAACCCCTGATCTATCATGGCCGGATCGATGATTGAATAAAGCACATCCACGGTTCCAATAGAATTAACAATATCTCCTTTTCGCCGAAGCCCAGTAGAAAAAGCCCCGCAAGGATGATCATGGCCCCCCAAAACAACAACGACATGACCCGGTAGACCTAAAGAGCTTGCAAGCCGTCTTGGGATTTCACCTACCGGGGTGGCACTGGGCTCTGCCTTGGGGAGCAAATCTAAACGAACATCGGCAAGCCGGCATATTTTCTCTGACCAAACCCTTTTGTGAATATCAAAAAGCATTGATCGCGATGCCATGGAGTAGTCGGTGATATATTTGCCGGTAAGTTTATTTATAATGTAGCTTGGAATAAAGAGCCATTTTTCGGCCGTTTGGTATATTTTTAAAAGATTTCTTTTTTCCCAAAGGATCTTAGCCAAGCTTGACACACCGCCGATTCGCAAGCCCGTTATCTGAAAGATCTCATATTCATCCACCTCTTTTTTCCACGCTTCCATGATTTCATTTGAGCGGTGATCAAACCATGCGATGCTAGGAGCCATCGGCTTTCCTTTTTTATCAATAAGCACCGAACATAGCTGGCTGATTATTGTTTTGATATCCTGCCAAATCTCATCGGGGTAGAAATCAGCGATCTCTGTTCCTTTATAATGAATCCGGGTAGGCCGTGAAACGTATGCTATCTTTTTACCTTCAGGATTGATAACAATCCCCTTAATATTTGTTGTTCCGATATCAATTCCGATCGTAAACATGCTTCTTCTCTTGCCCCTTAAAGAAAGCTTAATTGTGACTCAAGTTTCGCACCCTTAAATGCATTGTAAAGCCTTATAATGATGGCGACTTAAGATCTATTTACAATTTTACGCTAAAACAGGGTGCGAAACTTGAGTCGTGAATTATGGCCAAATTAAGTTCCTCTATCACACCTTTCCAGCGCAGTTTAATATCAGCATCCGATCTTTAACTGCTCTGTAAACCGCCTCGGTAGCTTCCTTCAGGCACCGGAGCACTGCCCTGTGCTCTGCGTTTTGCAACTCCCTGTAAAGTTTAGCCTGAAATTCCATCATCAATCGTGTTCCAATATTAAATTTTTTGACTCCAAGCTCGGAGGCTTTTTGGTAATCTTCATTCTTAAGGCCGGTGCATCCGTGAAAAACCAGGGGAATATCAACCGCCTGATGTATTTCCTGCAGCCGTTTAAAATCAATTTGCGCTTTTTGAATCGGCATACAATGAACAGTTCCTACTGCCACTGCCAGGGCGTCTACACCGGTCTCCTTAACAAACCGTATTGCATCCTCGGCAACTGTATAGAGCTTTTCCAATTGATCCATATCGACCGTTCCACCGGAAAGCTCCTCATATCCTCCGACAATTCCTATCTCCCCCTCTACAGGAACGCCTGAATCGTGGGCCACCTGTACTACCTCCCGTGTTCGCTTGATGTTTTCTTCCATAGGGTATTTTGATCCATCATACATTACAGAAGAAAAACCGAGACTAATACTCTTTTTAACGGCCTCGATATCCCTTCCGTGGTCCAGATGAATTACGGTTGGAACATTGCTTCTTTCAGCACATACTCTTGCCACGGCGGCAAGTTCATCAAGCCCTGCATAATCGATGGAAACGGGTGCAATTCCGAGGATTACAGGGGACTCCAGTTCCTCTGCTGCTTGCATCACGGCTTTGGCAAATTCAAGGTTATGAATATTAAATGCCCCCACCGCATAATCCTGGTTC
>JAFDFZ010000173.1 GCA_019309565.1 Deltaproteobacteria bacterium | reverse complement strand
GCTGGTTGTTGCTCTGGATCGTTCTTACGCTGCATGTCAAGCATCTGCAGGTAGTTGTAACGGTTGCGACAATATTCTCTGATGGCATCATCATCGCGTTGTTGCTGGATGTTTACCCTTTTTCTGGATGAAATTGGTGAGTTACCGCTGGAATTGCAACCCAAGCTGCTCAGAGTGGTGCAGGATGGTGAGTTTGAACGGTTGGGCAGTTCCCGCACGATCAAGGTCGATGTGCGGATTATCGCGGCCACAAATCGAAATCTCGAAAAGGAGGTCCGGAGGGGCCGGTTTCGTGAGGATCTCTGGTACCGGCTGAATATTTTCCCGATCACCATGCCTCCGCTCCGGGATCGCTTGGATGACATTCCGCTTCTTGTGGACTTTTACGTAAAAAAGATCTCCAAGCGAATGGGCAAGTCCATTGAAATCATTCCGACGAGAGTCATGAACGCCTTGCAGAATTATCACTGGCCCGGCAATGTTCGAGAGCTGGAAAACGTCCTCGAACGGGCCGTGATTAACTCCTTGGGACCCAAGCTGCGCCTGGTGGATGAACTGAAGACTCAGCAAAAGGATGTATCTACTGCGCAAAAAACGCTGGAAGTGGTTGAGCGTGAACATATCGTACGAATCCTCGATCAAACTCAATGGAGAGTCAGCGGAAAAAACGGGGCGGCCGAAATCCTTGGGCTCAACCGCAGCACGTTGCGCGCCCGAATGCGAAAACTCGGTATCCTCAAGCGATAAAGTCTGGGGGGTTCTGTTTTTCATCCGATCGATAATCCACGTGGAAACATAAAACCCGGTCATGCATCAACTTCCGGAGTTAGATAGTGTCCGTCCACAAATGAGAAAATTTGTTCGAGTTCAAGGAAGGCGAAAATTATAACCGCAGGAATACATTTAAGTATTTCGAGGATTATAATTTGAGCCTGACGTCCCGCCGAGGCGGGAGCAAATTGGCCATTTGTGGATGGACACTATATAGCCGAGGACGATTTCCCTGAATACACGCCTCTTTTCTGTGACCGGTTTCAAGCCGTTCCTTGTTCGTTCATATACCCTCTCCAATCATCACTCACTTTGCCTTAAAGACGCCAAGCTTGTGGTCAAATTTGAGCATTCGCCATATATGACCACTATTCGCGTCAACCTGGCCCTCATCCACCAACCTTTCGAGTTTGAATATTAATCGTCAAATCAATATGTTGAACCAAATAAAGTTGCATTTACCCGGTCTGGCATGAAGTTTGGATATATAGTAATGCAACGTTTGATTTTTTTGGGCGGCAGATAGAGCTGAGAGGTTTCTGAATTTAGAAATATACTGAGACCTAAATCTTTGATGGGACTTTCCCGGAGAGGAGAGCTTCGGTGATTATCGTGAGAATTACAATGAAGGCACTCATAGAAAAACGAAGGGAGATGATGCAAACGCTTCTCTCCATGATTGAGCCCGCGGGAAAAGAGAAGGGGTGTCTGAGCTATGAGGTTTTCTGTGATCTGGAAGACAACCACGTTTTCAGTCTCATCGAGGAGTGGGAAACCCGTAAAGACTTGGAACGTCATATACGGTCTGAAAGATTCAGTGTTTTGTTAGGGACAAAGAGCCTTTTAGCCGAACCGTCGGAAATTAACATCCATACGGTCTCCGATTCGGAAGGGGTGGAGGTCGTCAATACCCTCAGGGGAAAGGAACCAATAAAAAGAACTTCTAAAAAGAACAAGGATGATTTTCATATGTGGAAGGAGAGTCTATGAGGATATTGCCGATTTATCCTGAGTACCCGGCTACCTTTTGGAGTTTCAAGTACGCCCTTAAATTTATTCACAAAAGGGCCGCTTTGCCTCCCCTGGGCCTTCTGACAGTAGGCGCCATGCTGCCCAACGAATGGCCGAAGAAGCTGGTTGATGTAAATGTTGAAAAACTCACTGAAAAGGACCTGGCGTGGGCTGATTACGCCTTTATCAGCGGTATGGTTGTGCAAAGAGACTCAGCACGTGAAATCATCTCCCGCTGTAAGGAGGCGAATCTAAAGGTCATAGCCGGCGGGCCGCTCTTCACCAGCGAATACGATCAATTTGAGGATGTGGACCATTTTATACTGAACGAGGCCGAACTGACCCTGCCCCCCTTTCTGGCGGATCTGGAGAACGGGTGTGCTCAGCACATCTACGAGACATCAGAGTTTTGCGACATTCGCAAAACACCCGGGCCTCTGTGGGATCTGATCGATTCGAAACACTATGCCTCGATGAGCGTCCAGTTTTCGCGTGGTTGTCCATTCAACTGTGAATTTTGTAACGTAACCGCATTATTGGGGCATCGGCCACGCATGAAAACATCCGAACAGATTATTGCCGAGCTGGACGGGCTTTACGATCAAGCATGGCGTGGACAGGTTTTTTTTGTGGATGACAATTTTATCGGCAATAAAGGCTATCTGAAGAACCAGCTTCTGCCGGCACTCATCCAATGGCAGAAAGGCAAGAAGGAAACACCTTTTAGCACGGAGGCCTCGGTTAATCTGGCCGATGATCCTGCATTGATGGAGATGATGGTCAAGGCGGGTTTTGATACGGTCTTCATCGGGATCGAAACACCCGATGAAGGAAGCCTGGCTGAATGTAACAAACAGCAGAACAAGAACCGTAACCTGATAGAGAGTGTAAAGCTAATACAACGGTCCGGACTTCAAGTGACGGGAGGCTTCATTGTCGGCTTTGACAACGATACACCGTCCATCTTTCAGCGACAAATTGAATTTATCCAGAAGAGCGGCATCGTGACGGCCATGGTGGGTCTACTAAACGCTCCACCCGGCACAAGGCTTTATGAACGGATGAAGGAAGAGGGTCGCCTGATCAACGTTATCTCTGGAGATAATGCAGATGGCACAACCAACATCCTCCCCATAATGGGGCTTGATGCGTTGCGCGAAGGGTACGCAAACTTAATGCAGCACATTTACTCACCCGAGCATTACTATGAACGGGCGATGACCTTCCTCCGGGAGTATAAAAGACCAAAGGTTAGGACCCCCATGAATTTCCAACGTCTGCTGGCGGTATTGCGTTCAAGCGTCCGCCTGGGTATTTTCGGCAAGGAGCGATTCCAATATTGGAAGATATTGTCCTGGGCTCTCTTTTGCCGACCTCAAATGCTCCCGGTGACTATTACGCTTGCGATCTATGGCCATCATTTCCGCAAAATCTGCAAATTGAACATTGCTCAGTGAGTCGGAAAGCCATCCAGCCCGAAGGGATTGCGGAAGCCAAGGGCGCTCAGGAATTGAAATGTTCTTCATATGGAAAAAACGGTCAGGTTTTGGCCGGAGCCGATGACCTCATCCAACTCATTGGTAGCAAGGTCATCGTAGGCAAAATATCACAACATCATCCAAGGAGGTATTATCAATGAAACCGGAAGCTGAAGTGAGAGTCAAGTACGGGGTGTGGGGTCTTGTTGTCGGGGCACTCATCGCAATGATCATCGGTTTTGCGTGGGGGGGGTGGACAACTTCCGGCACGACCAAAACGATGACCGAGGAAGCGGTGTTGGCGAGTCAGGCGGCGATCTGCGTCGCCCAATTTATGACACAACCGAACTATGAAGAAAAACTTAAAGAATTAGAGAAAATAGATTCATGGAAAAGAGCTGAATTCATCGAAAAGGGTGGCTGGAGTAAAATGCCCGGACAGGAAAAGGCTGACTACGCTGTGAGCCGGGCATGCGCCGATGGGCTTGAACTTCTTTTTAAAAAATGAGCTGGCTGTTAAAGGTAACCTATATGCGGGTTACCTTTTTCAATCAAACTGGGTAACCGTACAGATACCAAGTTTTTGAAATGAAAAGGAGATTGGATGGGCGACAAGGGAAAAAAAGATAAGGGCAGACGCGAAGAACAGAAAAAAAGCAAGCAGACACCAAAGGAGAAGCGGAAGCAAAAAAGAGACAAAAAGAAATCGATTTGGGAGAAATGAAGATAAGAGTATAAAACATAAAGGTGGTTATGACATCTGTTATCAAGTATTATGAGGGAATCAACTCAGTTGCCGTAATCGGCAACTATCTTCCCCGCCAGTGCGGTATCGCGACCTTCACCACGGACCTGGTTGAGGGCTTATCAGAGGAAGCCCCTGATATCTACTGCTGGGCGGTTGCCATGAACGATAAAACCGAGGGATATCGATACCCGCAAAAAGTGCGCTTTGAGATCAACCAGAACAAGTTGACCGATTATAGTGTAGCAGCACAATTTCTCAATATCGGGCAGACGGATATTGTCTGCGTGCAGCATGAATACGGTCTTTTCGGCGGTCCGGCTGGCAGCCATCTGCTGAAACTATTGGGTGATCTGCGCATGCCGGTGGTGACTACGTTACACACGGTTTTGAAGAACCCCGCGCCTGAATATCGTTCCGTCATGGGCAAAATAGTCGATCTCTCTGACAAACTGGTCGTGATGAGCCATAAGGCATTTGACTTCCTCAAAGATATATATGCAGTGCCCGGGGATAAGATTGTCTTTATCCATCACGGCATTCCGGATACGCCGTTTATTGATCCCAGCTTCTACAAAGACAAGTTCGGCGTGGAAGGTAAAAAGGTGCTGCTCACGTTCGGCCTGCTTTCCCCAAATAAGGGCATTGAAAATGTATTGCAGGCGCTTCCGGCGGTCATCAAAAAATATCCTGATGTGGCCTATATTATCCTGGGTGCAACCCATCCTAATATTTTGAAATTGCATGGGGATGCATACCGTATTATGCTGCAGCAGCTCGTGCGCAGACTCGAAATCGGCGAGCATGTCATTTTTCAAAATCGTTTTGTTGAACTAAAGGAGCTATGTGAGTTTCTCGGCATTGCCGATATTTACGTAACCCCTTATCTTGAAGAAGCCCAGATTACCTCCGGGACTCTTGCCTATGCCATGGGCACAGGCAAGGCCGTAATATCAACCCCATACTGGTATGCCACCGAAATGCTCGACGAAGGCCGGGGACGAATTGTACCCTTCAATAGTCCGGATGCCATAGCGGAACAAATTTTCGAACTTTTGGACAACGATGTCGAGCGGCACGCCATGCGCAAAAAGGCCTATACATTCAGCCGTGAAGCGGTCTGGAAGGAGGTATCCCGAAAATACCTCCAGGTTTTCAGTGAAGTGCGGCAAAACCGCATCCAGAATCCCCGTCCCCGGCATTATTATGTTGAAAACATCAAGGCCATCACGAAATTCGAGCTCCCGGAGATCAAGCTCGATCACCTGAAAGCCTTTACCGATGATACCGGCATCTTGCAACATGCCAACTATACCATCCCAGATCGCACCCATGGCTACTGCACCGATGATAATGCCAGAGCGCTGCTGGTTGCCGCCATGGGTCAAAAATACCTGCATACAAACAGCCTGGGGCTTGATATTCTCAGTGGTCATTATCTCGGCTTCCTTCTGTATGCCTATAATGAAAAAAATGGGCGCTTTCGCAATTTCATGACTTATTCGCGGCAGTGGACCGACGAGATCGGGTCCGAGGATTCCCATGGCAGGGCGCTCTGGTGCCTTGGTAAAGCCGTGACTTTTCTTGACGATCCCGGGTATCTCGCAATGAGCACAACCCTTTTTAACAAGGCGCTGAAACTTTCAGAGAATTTTCATTCACCCCGTGCCGTTGCTTTTTCTTTGGTGGGTATGCATGCTTACCTGGAAAAATTCTCCGGCGACAGTGATGTGCGCAGGATCCGGGAAGTTCTTGCCAATAGGCTTTTTAATCAGTTTAAAAGCAATGGAACAGACGATTGGCCCTGGCTTGAGAACGCCCTGAATTATGCTAACGGCAAACTGCCCCATGCCCTGCTGCTGTCCGGCCAATGGATGCAGCGAAGCGATATGATCGATATGGGGCTCCAGTCCCTCAAGTGGTTGCTCTCCATCCAGACCGAAGAAGGCCACTTTGTACCCATAGGTAATAACGGCTGGTATGAAAAGGAGGGTCTCCGTGCCCGTTTCGACCAACAGCCAATAGAGTCTAACGCCATGATCGAGGCGTGTGTCGAAGCCTTTAACATCACCCGGGGTAAAACATGGATTGATAGCGCAGTCATGTGCTTTAACTGGTTTCTGGGGAACAACGACCTGAACATGCCGCTCTATGATCCCAAGACCGGCGGCTGCCGAGATGGGTTGATGGCAGACGGCATCAACCAGAATGAAGGGGCCGAATCCTCCCTTGCCTGGCTTCTATCCCTGATGACACTCCAAAAGCTGTATGCCGACGAAATTCTAAAACAGCCATCGTCCCAATCAACCGATTAACGAAAGGATCAGCCATGCGCATTGCCATGCTCTCGCCCATTGCGTGGCGCACACCGCCGCGACATTATGGACCATGGGAAAAGGTGGCCTCCCTTTTAACCGAGGGGTTGATAACGCGTGGTCATGATGTCACCTTATTTGCGACCGCGGATTCGCGAACCAGCGGCATACTGCATGCGATTTGCCCCCGGGGCTATGAAGAAGATCGTTCCATGATACCAAAGGTATGGGAATGCCTTCACATTTCAGAACTCTTTGAGCATGCCGGCGAGTTTGACATTATCCACAACAATTTTGACTATCTGCCACTCACCTATACCGGCCTTATCACCACCCCGGTCGTGACCACCATTCACGGCTTTTCATCCATCACCCGGGATTCTACCCGTTTACAAAAAATACAACAACAAAGTACTATGAAATGGGGTCAGACCTTTGATTATCTATTTAAAAATTTTAAGGTAATATCAAAGGTTTGACCCCTTTCCTTTTCACAGGTGGGGATGGAAATTTTGAAACTCGCCGAAAGTCTGTACGGCGATTACCGCAGCCGGTTTGGCATCTTCATAAGGCACAGCCTGTTTCAGGTACAGGTTTAGCACCTTCCA
>JAFDFZ010000172.1 GCA_019309565.1 Deltaproteobacteria bacterium | reverse complement strand
GGCATCACTACGTATCCGACACGAGCAACTGATACGGCTGGACTTTCACCAGCTGGATTGCAGCCTTGCCGGCTGCTCCGACGCCCCACACATTTACAGTTTCCAATATAACATCCGGATGCTCTATGGATGTTATGCCACGAAAATCCCGAATAGATGCTCCCGGAGCACTTCATCACATCATCGTTCGAAGAATCGAGTGTTTTTGAAAACCGGACGGATTTCCATCGCAACCGTTATGGGAGGCTTGTTAACCGGATACCCCGGTTATTTGAAGACCCTCCAGCCCCCTTGAGCGCGATCTTCAGCCTGTTGGGTCGTAGCTTGTGTCGAAGCCCAGTTAGCTTCGACAAGCTTAAGGGAAATGCACTTGCCCTGTTTAATCCCTTAAAGGGCTGCGCAAGACGCTATTAAACAGGGCTTACTGTTTCGGTTCAAGGTTTGATCCTGATTGCGGAACAGGAGGCTTGCCAGTACACCCGTTATCTTATTACCTGGTTTTCGCGGAAAGCTGTTTTAATACTTCCTCAAGCCTTTCAAGTTCCTCTCCGTAGCCAGCCCAGTTTCCCTGCCGCAGATACTCCCTGGCTCTGTTGTAGTGCTCAAGGGCCCGGGTTCCCAGCTCAGAAGCCCTCAAAGTCTCAATGGCAGCCGGCGGCACTTCCACCTTTTTAGGGGAAATTTCTCCTCCCAGAACACTGCTCAGGGCCATCTCAAGGGTTTCCTTCATGGCAATCCGGTTGCCATGTGCTATAATAACTCTTTTCAGCTCAGGAAGCGCCGCGGAAAGACTACGGGATGCCGAAGGCCCCGTCCGCCTCGCACCGGTCGCCCTCCCCGCCCCTCTTCCCTGTCGTCCCCCTGTTGGAGAGCCTGATTCCTCTACCTGTTCCTGTTTCGCCTGCAGGTATATGGGTTCCACATAGATAAACGAGTCACGCAGGGGGATGGCCAGCAGGTTGCCCCTGATGACCCTGGAACCTCTCTGGTCCCACAGGCTCAGCATTCGGGAAATCTCGGTCTGCTGGTCCACCCTTGCCTCGATCTGCATGGGTCCATAGACCAGCTTCTCTTTGGGCAGGTTATAGACAATCAGGCTTCCATAGTTCGGCAGGTCGCTTCTTGCCGCTAACCATCCAATCATATTATCTTTTTCAGAAGGAGTGTAAGGAATCATAAGAAGGAACTCCTCCTTCTGGCCCCGGGGCAGCTTGATTATGATATAATAGGGTTCCATCTTCTGCCTGGCATTATCGTAAAGCTCATCAGGCAGCTCCCATAAGTCTTCCTGGTTGTAGAAGACCTGGGGATCCTGCATGTGATACTTGGCGTAGGTGGCCGCCTGGATACCGAACAGATCTCTGGGATAACGTATATGCTTTTTCAAATTCTCCGGCATCTCCGTAAAGGGTTTGAACAGATCGGGGAATATGCTGGCGTAAGCCCTGGCAATGGGATCTTTCTCATCGATCAGGTAAAAGCGCACATCTCCGTTGTAAGCGTCTACAGTGACCTTGACCGAATTACGCACATAGTTGAGCTGGGTGTTCTTGAATGGGCTCTTAGATCTGATGGAGTATGGGTACATATCAGTAGTGGTGTAGGCGTCAAGAACCCAGAAGAGTTTTCCATCTGACAGAACCAGGTAGGGATCACGGTCATACTCCAGGAAGGGAGCCAGGGAACTTGCGCGCTTACGAATAGTGCGGTTATACATGATCCTGGTATCCTGGGTCAGGTATTCCGTAAAGAGTATCTGGGAGTCCATGAACTCAATGGCATACAGAACCCTCCTGATAAAGGAGTTGATCGGCACTCCGCCCTTTCCCTCGTAAACGGTATAGACGTTGCTGTCCCCTTTAGGATAATCAAATTCCTTGGTTTTGGTCTTTACAAGGACATACTGTTCGGTTTTTTCTCCATAATAGATCTCGGGCCGTTCTATCTTCAAG
The DNA here is from genome assembly GCA_019309565.1 of Deltaproteobacteria bacterium. Taxonomy (GTDB): domain Bacteria; phylum Desulfobacterota; class Desulfobacteria; order Desulfobacterales; family SURF-15; genus JAFDFZ01. Next base: position 10,467 of record JAFDFZ010000172.1, on the reverse strand, counting down.
CCCACCTCGGATACAGGAGGTACGTCTTTGATAAACAGCTGGGGAAGCCCCTCCCTGGTGACTTCATTAACCGGACTGGCAGCCAGTCCGTAGCCGTGGGTATAGGTGAGATGCCTGTTTACCCACGTGTTGGCCTGGCGGGGGAGCTGAGAGACCACTAACTCACGGGCTGCCAGCATGATCTGCCGGTACTGGCCGTTAATCCAGTAACGGTCCACATCCACATTATTGAAATCGTAGTACAGACGTATGGCCTGAATCTGTCTGTAGGTTTGAAGCAGGGGACGTTCGTCCCAGATCCTGATGTTCTGAATGGTTGCCCTCTCCTTTCTGATCTCATCCAGGTTCAGGCTGTCACTGACCTCAAAGCTGACTTCCTTTATCTTGTTAAGGTTATAGGCCTTGCGGGTGAATTTTATATTATAGCCGATGTATTCGGATTCCTTGGCCAACTCATTGGGTTTCACGACTATCTTCTGGATGGCCAGGGGCAGCACGGTGGAAAAAACCAGGATGGATCCCATCCAGATCATGCCGCCTGCCAGGATGAGTTTTGTCCGTGGTTTGAAGGCGCTCATAAAAAGGATAACAGAAAAGCCAAGGGATACAAAAATCAGGAGCCTGAAAGCCCAGAGCTTGATGTGAACATCCGTATAACCTGCGCCAAAGGCCGGACCCAGGGTGGAATATAGAAGACCATAGATTTTTAGCTGATACCCCCAGGCCATGAGCAGCACAATGATCCCGCCCAGGAAGATAAGATGCTGTTTTACCGCAGGTTCAACCGTAATTTTCGGCAGAGAAGGAGGCTTGCCTTCCTCCTGAACTATCTCTCCTGTTATCTGCAAGGCCCCGTTTTTAAGATACCAGATGATGGTCAGCCCAGCGGCCAGGACAAAAAGGGTAAGAAGCCCGCTGCGGATAAAGGTGTAAAAAGGAAGGGCGAAAACGTAAAAGCCGATATCCCTGTTAAAAACAGGATCAGTGCTCCCGAAAGGCTGCAGGTACAGATACCGCAGGACCATGTTCCACTTATCAGAGGCCCTGGAGGCGATGACAAAACTTGCGATCAGGATAACGGCTAAAAAAATCAGATTAAAGGTATTTGGGGAAAGACCCATCTGGGAAGCAAAACTCTCCTCATACCTAACGGAAGCTCCAGGACTGAGCCGCCTGGCTATATAAAGGTTTGTGGCTATGATAAGGATCAGAAACAACCATACCACAAAACCAAACCCGAACCTGGCCGACAGCATGGTCCAGAAAACAGGGGAAAAGCCCAGGTTTTTAGCCCGCCTCCGATGAGCAGCTTTATTTTCATAATTCAAGTCTCCATTAACGCTAACAATATTTATCTGAATAACTAAAGCGGGTTAAGTTTAATGTCAATATAATTCTTTTGCGTCAGTAATTCTCGGGGAGCCCTTCGAATCTCTGAATCCTTTAACCCTCACGCTCTGGATGGAAGGGATATAAAACTGTAGCCTTGGCTCAAACTCCGTTGTTGAACAACAACCCCTATCTGAAACCTGTAAGCCGTGTTTAAGTGTGCGAACAGCATTTTGCCATGTGTTTTATACAACCAGGGGTAAAGGCGATGGTTTTTCTCACATCCTCCGATCGTGATAATAAAAGGTATTTTCAAATAACCCGGTTTCACGTATACTTTATAGACAAATAAAAAGTAAGGCACATTAATGATTTGCCCATCATATTATGATAAAAGGAGAGTCACGGACAGGGGAGGTGTGCTTGTGAATGGTTAAGCCCACTGCCATGACAGATCCTGTTATCGAAGCTTACAAAAAGGACATTGATCGTACACTGATACGAGAGAACCTGAAGCGGCCCCCCGAGGAGCGGCTTCGAAATCTTATTCGGCTGCAGCAGTTCGCCGAAGAGCTGCGGTATGCCAGCCGTAAAGTGCAGAAGCGTCAATGACAGATTTGCAAACACTCATCCGCCTGCTGTCAGATGCAAAGGTGGAATACATTCTTGTCGGTGGTGTGGCGGCTGTTGCACACGGATCTGCCCGGCTTACTCAGGATCTGGATATTGTCTATGATCGAAGTGTACAAAACATCAGGCGAATCATCAGGGTTTTAGCTCCGTACCGACCCTATCTGCGCGGAGCACCACCCGGTCTTCCGTTCATCTGGGATGAGCAGACCATATACCGTGGACTGAACTTCACGCTTACCACTTCGCTGGGGGATATAGATCTGCTAGGGGAAATCGTGGGAGGAGGCACCTTCAAGGACCTGCTTCCGCATTGTATCACTCTCAAAGTGTTCGGAATCGAATGTTACTGCCTTAACCTGGACAAGCTCATTGAGGTAAAGCGTGCTGCTGGCCGTCCCAGGGATCTGGAATCCATTGCCGAGCTTGAAGTCATTCGTGAACAGGCTCACGGCAAAAATCCCGAATAAAGCAAAATCAATGTAAGAATAAGGTCGTATTCATTCCATATGCGGCCGGTTTGTTAGACCATCAGGATCTTAATCATACAAAGGGGCAGCAAATGGTAGGGTTAGAAAAATTTTTCTGACCCTTTTTATATGCAGAAGGTATGTGGCAATGAAATTTTCGTCCTCACCGTGGCTAGCATATGTGGGGCTTGTTCTGTCTATGGTACTGTGGGCAAGCTCCTTTGTTGCCATCAAGATCGCCTATCGAAGCTACGATCCGATGGTGGTCGTCTTTGGAAGGATGACAGTGGCCAGTCTGTGCTTTTTGTTTTTAATGAAACGGTTCAGGCGAAATGAATACCGCAAAGGTACTCTTAAATCCATCCGCCCTGGAACAGACAACTGCCTCTCAGGCCAGCATCGTGGCGGCCATGCTGCCGCTTATGGTGGCTGTGGCGGCACGCTTTTTTTTGAAAGAATCGGTTTCCGGCCGCAGTGTAATAGGCCTGGCCATGGCCATGATCGGAGCCTGCTGGCTGAGTCTTACCGGGAAGGTCACAGCAGGGGCGCCGAATCCGGCCCTGGGCAACTTCCTTGAGTTTGTGGCCATGATCTGCGCTACCGGTTATGTTATCACGCTAAAGCGCCTGACCGCCTCCTATTCGCCGTTTTTCCTGACGGCTATCCAGGCGGTGGTTGGGTGTGTGTTTTATTTCATGCTGCTGTTTCTTCCCACAACCTCGTTTCCCGTTCGTTTAGATCCTGTGGGTGCTTTTGCCATCGTCTACCTGGGGGCTTTCGTCACGCTTGGCGCATACGCGCTATACAATTTCGGGATCAGTAAAATACCCGCCAATCAGGCATCATCTTTCATCAATCTCATTCCGGTGTTTACCATTGTTTTTGCAGGATGGATTCTCAACGAACAATTAACCTCCCAGCAATATTTAGCGGCCTGTATGATCCTTGCGGGAGTGTTCATAAGTCAGGAGATACGCAGGGAGGGGGAAACTCGGTTTGGCTTGGGCAAAGAGTGAAATCCACCGTTGGGTAGAAGCTTCATTTCGAATTCATTTCATTGTATTGACATGACACAGATTCCTGAGTGATACCGGAAGGGCAATCAAAAACACATTATTTTCTTGTATAAACCCTGATCTAATCCTTTAAAAAACGTTTTATCCCATAAAATTAGAGAGGACGACCTATGGAACAGATCTATTCCTATATTGATGAGCACTCCCAGCGGTTTATCGACGAACTGGCCACATTTGTAAAACAACCTTCCATAAGCTCCCAGGGTGTTGGTATCGAGGATTGCGCCGCTCTTTTGACGCGGATGATGGAAGCGGTGGGAATCCGCTATGAGATCATGCCGATGGGTGGGGATACGAATCCGCCGTTGATCTACGGTGAATTAATGGCTCCTGCCGCTTCAAAAACCCTTCTGATCTATGGTCATTATGATGTTCAGCCACCCGAACCTTTAGAGGCCTGGCATTCCCCTCCGTTTGAACCCACCATCCGGAACGGAAGGATGTTCGGACGTGGTACCGCCGACAACAAGGCTCAGATGTTTGCACATATCAAGGCGGTGGAGGCGATTCTTAAAACGGGAAACACCCTTCCGATAAACCTTAAATTCATGTTCGATCCGGAGGAGGAGATAGGAAGTCCCAATCTGGACCGGTTTATCCGGACGACGGGAGACAAGTTTAAGGCAGATATCGGGTACTATTCGGATGGGCCGGTCCATCCCTCAGGCAGACCGAAGATCTCCTTTGGAAACCGGGGTATGTGTTATGTGGAGATCAACCACCAGGAAGCCGGACGGGATGTTCACTCCGGTCACTACGCTGAAGCGCTGCCCAATCCCAACTGGCGGATGATTCGATTCCTTAACAGCCTCAAAGATGAAAACGGGCGGGTGACTATTGACGGATTTTATGACGATGTCCTGCCGGTTACCGAAATCGAAAAGGCGGCGCTGGCAAAGATTCCGTTTGATGAGAAGGCAACGCTGGAAGACCTCAAAGTCAGCAGGCTCAATACTACCGAGGAGGTGGGGTTTTGGGAGATGACAACGCTTACCCCTTCTTTGAACATCGCGGGCTATGCATCCGGTTACGGCGGCCATGGCGCCAAGACCATCATTCCCTGTCGAACAAAAGTCAAGATAGACATGCGACTGGTGAAAAATCAGAACCCGCAAGACATTTTCCAGAAATTGAAACGTCACATGAAAAACCACGGATTCGATGATTTTGAAGTCAAATTGCTCAGTTGCTGCGGTCCTCGCCGAACTCCCCTGGACAACCCCGATGCGCCTGCTTTTATCAGGGCAGCCCGAAAGGTATATGAAAAAGAACCGGTGATTCTACCTTCAGGGGGCGGCACTGTTCCGCTGGCTTTCTTTGACTATTTCTTGAAGGTACCGCTGATTGCCATTCCTTATGGGAACCCGGATGAAATGAACCATGCACCCAATGAGAACATGGATCTGGACCTGTTTATTAAAGGGATTAAGGCTAGCGCCACTGTTTTTTACGAGCTGGCAAAGGTTTAATCTGGAAGGAACAGAATCCTTTTCATTTTAACCGAGAATTGCTGTTAAAATGTTTAAAGTGGTGCTTAACTGAAACATGCGGCAGCGGGGCATCTCATTTCAAAACAACCTGCTGAACCGGTGATTCATTTGTTTCTTCCCCGCCCGACTGGTATTCTGTTTTCCATATCCGATCCGCCAGCTCCCCCCAGCGGGCGGCATAGGCATCCATTTTGTCCTTGTGGACGGTATAAATCTCCTCTGCGCCGGGGTGAGTGAAACGGGCACCTGTCTTTTGGATCACCTCCCGCATCACCTGGGGATTGTCGATGATCATGCAGGGCCGCAGGTGATTGGGGTTGTGGGGCTGGCAGGTGCGGATATGTCGAAACAGCGGGCTGTTCAGGGCTTCTTTCAAAGGTTTTTCCTTTATGTTGTCCTGAGCGATGTGGGTGTACACGCAAGGTTCAACATCGCCGTTGGCATTTACATGAAAATAACGACGGCCACCGGCGATACAGCCTTCCACATAGGGTCCATCGTTCCAGAAATCCAGCACGAAGATGGGCCGGGTATCCCGGGTGCGTATCACCTGTCTTCGGAGGTGGTCTCTTTGTTTCGGGGTTACCATCAGCGAAAAGTCTGCCTTACCGTTTACGGGAATGTAAAGAAAATACATCTGTGCCATGGACCCCATGGAGATCATCTCATCGATAAACCGAAACGAGGAAACCACCTGCACATTCTGGCGGGTGACCGTGGCAGAGGTGCCGATAATGACCCTTGCATCGTTTAAATATTCAAAACATTTCATGATGCGCCGGTAAACGCCCTCACCGCGCCACCGGTCCGTCTCATGCTCTCCCCCTTCGATGCTTACCACCACCACCGTGTTGCCAAGCTCAGCGAACCTCTCGGCTTTTTCACGGGTCATCAGGGTACCATTGGTGTAAACCTGAAAGAAAATTCGAGGATGTCGCTCTATCAAGGTGAACAGGTGAGGATATACCAGGGGTTCTCCTCCCAGGATGGTGACGAAGTAAATGCCCAGCTCCTCACACTCCCAAAGCAGTCTGTCGGCTATTTCAAGGGGCAGTTGCGGTCGCATCCCATAGCCGAGGGTATAGCAGCCTTTGCAGCGGAGGTTGCAATGAAGGGTAGGACTTAGAATCATGATGAACGGAGGGCGAAATCCCAGCTCAGCTTCCCATTTGTCCCTGAGTTTTCCGCCTTCGAAAAAGGCGCCGTTGAAAAGGGTTTCAAACAGCCGAATTCTTCGTTGATCGGGAAGATAATCCAAAACCTTGCGGAACAGCACCTTGGCCGGATGATCCGGCGTCTTCAGGTAGGCCTGTACCCTGTCGATGGCCCTCAGCGTTTCAGGGTCATGGGTCAGCCGCTTGCCGAAGTGGGTTAATCGAACCAGGTTTTCATCCGAGATTTTCGGTAACAGGCCGATGATCGTACGGGCGGCCTGCTGGGCAGTCATGGTTTTAAGGTTTTGGGACATCTCCGTACCTCCTTTTCACTGACAGAACCGATAACCCCCTCTTTGCTGCCGGATCATGGTTTTCGGTTTCCGACAGTAGGTTTCGATTCCAAGAACTTCTTGAGCGCTTCCCTTGCCTCTCCCTTCTGGTTGTCCACCACCGTTATACCCTTACGGATCAACCAGTCCTTGAAATAGGCCTCGATTCCACCACAAATAAGGGTATCCACTTCCAGATTCAAAAGCTTTCGAGCCGTTTCCATGGCGTTCATTCCTCCCACATCGTATCGGGACTCGTGCAAAACCGAATCCTTTCGAACTTCAACCAGTAAAACGGTCGAGACTTTTCCAAAATGAGGGGCTACCCGTTTCCTATACAGCGGTATGACGATCTTCATTTCAGGACATTATCCTAAAAAACTTTTGATGGCAGTCGCTTAGCTGGTTCATCAGGATGTTTCGTAAACCTAGATGAGCTTTGCCTTAGATAAACCGGACATCTGTTGAGCAAAGGATGTGCCAGAGAGGGGCCTTTAAGGGTTAATAGAAAATTAGTTTGTAATTTAAGGAAGATATACAAATTGGATTGGAGTGAAAAAGAAAGGGTACCCGTCTTTTTGTTTCATCCGGTGAAACGGTTTCATAAAATGTTTCACTTTGTCAGCCCCTGGAACGGGTGTCGGTTTTGTCGGTTAAGGATAGGAAACCGTTTCATCAAAAGTCTTAGTTCGTCAATCCTGTTATTCGGCTGATCCGAAGGGACGAGAATGACATTTGGATGGCTCTGATTTAAGCGACTATCCCTTTTATCCACCAGTACCGGATTATTCTTTGGAATGTAATCTTTCTTCGTATGGATATCGATAATATTTTCCTTGTGACTTAAGCCCGTCACATGGCCTTTTGTGTCCAGTCCCATTTTATTGGCCACCACTACCCGGACCATGATCCTATTCTCTCGAAGCCGCTTCCGGATGTCTTCTCTTTCCAGAAATCGACGAATGAGGGCACCCGTATTGCTTGACACGATGACCAGGTTGAGAGAGGGGCGAAAGAACCTGTGGATGAGCTTTCGAAAAAGGTCCGTGGGGGCGGCAATTTCTTTGTTTTTAAGGTCATTCAGCGCCTTTTCCGCGTTTTCATTGAATTTAAGAAGAGGGATGACATCACTTTCAAGCTCTTTCAGGCCATCTGAATACTGAAAGATCTTGTTGAGTTCGTAGAGATTTTCTTTCCATTTATAGTGGTGGAGGTATTTCCAGAAAATGCTTGGAAATACTTCTTTTTTATTTTTGGCGATTTTTTTGGCCCACAGTTGTTGTGAGGACTGGCAGGTGATGACCTCGTCAAAATCAGCAAAAACCCAATCCTTCCGAAGTCCCATGGCTTCCAGCCGGGATCTGACCTGTTCAGGGGACAGGGCTTCCAGGTATACGGGTTGTTTCCTGCTGGAAAAAACAGCCTTAATGGTTTGTAGAATCTGCAAATAAGCGTTTCTTATCTTACCGGTAAGGCTTTTAGGAGCGAATGGTTTCGTAAACCGGATATCCATTTTTGTGGCCATGGAATGACCTTCCTGCTCAGTCTTGGTTTTAATAAGCGACGGATTTCGGGGATTTTTGACAGCGCTGCGGCTTCTCCTTCCTTGATGATCTTTTCATGGTCTAAAAAATCGGTCCACTCCTTTTCTTTTACTGCAGGTTCGATAATTAAATCGGCCGCTTCCCTGCGGTGTTGGTTCAAATAAAACCCCATAATCTCCGTTGTGCGATGGATCACATCGATACCGTCCTCAATGAACCGGGGCCGATCAATGCTTGCCCCCACATCCACCCCGATGACCAGATCGGCACCCATGGTCCTGGCTGGCTCAATCGGCAGGTTTCCCACGATGCCGCCATCGACCAGAAGCATTTCATTCCAGGAGATGGGCGGCATGAATCCGGGAGTGGCACAGCTTGCCATCACCGCGCGGACAAGAGAGCCTTGGTCAAGTATGACCTCGCGTCCTGAAACAAGATCCACGGCGGTTGCGGCAAACGGGATGGCAGTATCGGTTGCCTCCATGTCGGGAAGAAATACCTCAACGCACTCCCTTAAATCCTTTTCCGATAGCAGCGCGTTTCTTACGATGGCGAGATTTAAAAATACTTCCTTTTCGGCTATCCGGGCAAGACGGTGGATCAGATCCGATTGCGGGGGGTCCGGCCTGTGTATCCTTTGCAGTCGCTTCAGCCCCGGGTTTTGTGCTTCCTTGTCGCTTAAAACTTTGCAGACTCGCTGTTCCAACGCGAAACTGTCCGGATTGACAGCATATGCGGCCCCCACCAGCGCCCCGATGCTGGCTCCCACGATGAGATCAACGGGGATCCCTTCTGATTGAAACACTTTCAATACACCGATATGGGCTACGCCCCTGGCACCTCCGGCGCCAAGGACCAATCCGATTTTCTGTTTTCCCCACATCGCCTCCCCCTTGTTGCTTTCAACAAAATTTTAGAGGGTCTTAGACTTCGTTTAATCGCTTTCAAAAGCGCATGATTTCGATGTTTGGAACTTGGGACCCCCCGAGGGGTATCTTTCAAACCGGTTAACATCCGGAGCCCTGAACTTCTATAAAACTAATAAGCATTATCGATGCCATATCAAATATAATAATGAAGGGAATGTATTTTATAATATGATCAAAGAATTCGGTTCGATATCAAAGGCTGTTTGATGCGAGATCGGACCGCCCGATGTTTCAAAAAGTGGAATCGTTTCATGAAATGTTTCAAGGTGTTTTTGGCACCATTTTTTCACACAACAAAAAACGGATTCAGCAGGAAATATATACCCAATAGACCGATGACCACCCCAGCCCCTTTCCGAAACCAGATTCCCGTCCCCTGCCAGGTACGATTTTCGACTATCCGCTGGACGGCTGCGACGGAGCTTCCGGCAGCCGCAATCGGCAGGCAATGGCCTGTCGCAAATAGCAGGATAAATAGAATACCGGTTGCCACTTTCTGCTGAACGGTTATCAGGGCAAGAATCGGTGCAATGAAACCAAACGTGCAGGAGCCGGAAAGAATTCCATAACCCAGCCCCAGGGCAAATGCACCGAAGATGCCTCAGAGATTCAACCGGTACAAGAGACTTCCGGACATCGTGCATTCCCCACGAATTCCGTTAACGAATAAAAAAACACATGTGAAAACGAACACCGCCGTTATTTTATGCTGAACTTAGTTCGCTTCGCTCACAATTGGAATAATGGAATAGTGGAATGATGGAAGATTGGGTTTCTATTTCATCTCGTTGAAAAATATCACAACCCATGAGATAAACCAATCATGGAACGAAAAAATATCAATCGGGGGTTTAAGAAACTGAGAGTATGGCAAGATGCTGTCTCCCTTTACGTATTGGCCTGCAGGATATTTGCCGGGTTTCCATTCGAACTCAAGAAGGCAGCTGCCAATAGTATCGACGCTGCCCACAGCATTTCGAGAAACATCTCGGAAGGCTATCGTCGGCGGAGTCTGAAAGAGTATTTGAATCACTTGAATTTTGCCCTTGGATCATGTGGAGAATTTCACTTGTGTTATGTAAGCCTCAAACAAGCTGGTCAAATTTCAGATGATGACCATGAGGAACTCGACGCGCTTCACTATAGAGTTGAAAATGAACTACTCAAACTGATCGAATCTGTTCAAAGAAAGCAGAAAGGCGAGGCTTGGGAAGATAACTTCCAGCCCGAATAAAGACTATGCTTCCTCCCGCCCATCACATTCGTTATCATATTGCCGCCATACTTGCTGTGCACTGGCTTCAATTCGTAGCGCAATACAAGCGATGGATCAGGCCCGTTGTGTTTGAAAATGGGGGCGCTTCAGGGACGTCCCCCCCGCCTCACAGCATATCCCACGGCCGGCTGGGTCATACCAAGCCGTCTGGCCATATCGGTGGCAGTATATCCCAGTTCCCGCACCGCCCAGTAGCAGAAAAGGCTTCTTGCTTCCACCTGATCCTGCCGGCGGCCT
>JAFDFZ010000171.1 GCA_019309565.1 Deltaproteobacteria bacterium | reverse complement strand
CTACTGTCGCGATAGCTGTAGAAGGCATTTTCATTCCTCCTTGTGAGCATACTCTAATTCATCCAACTCACATTTATTGTACCCGCAAATGACTGCATAAACAAGTGCCTAACGTTGCGGGTGAGAGGCTGGCAAAAGAGCGCAAGCGATTTTGCCAGTCCTATTCCACCCGCTTGTTATGCAACACTGATTTCGTTCTTTTTTGGCTCTTCTCTGATTCTATCTCTATCGCGCAGGACGTTTTGCCAGTGCCGTTCTATAATGATAAGAACAACAAAAAACGAAATTGTACCGATTGATAGTCCCAGCCACTTGCCAGTTTCCTGGAGTCCGCTATACCTCCAGAAGATAAGGAACAATGTGGCACTGGTACTAACAGCTGTGATTATTTCAAGGATTCTCATTATTGCAGCGTCACCACCAGAGGTCTTAAGGTATTTGACACATGCGTCCGTTGGAAGAAGAATCGACTTGATTTCTGCTTGTCCCCCTGCAAGTTCAAAAAGCTTGCCACGAGTTTGGTTGAGATGATTTTTGTATTCAGTTACGACAACTCTTTGAAAAAGTACCTTTAATAGCACGAAATAGCTGAGAAGAATGTTCAGTGCTACCAGTATGAATATCACATCCCAGTACGCATTCTTGATGGCAACACCGATTACAGCAGCGATCGCAGCAAGGGCGCCGACATAGAACTGAATGTACTTGTCACGCTCATCGTAGTTGTACTTAAGGTAGTCGGCCAGGAAGGAATACTCGTTCAGAAGGAACTGGAATTGTTTGTTATTGGGCTCCCTATCTGAATTCACTGTATATTCTCCTGGATATTCACTTGCATAACTAATAGTGGACACCAAAAATGTCTGATAAAAACACTGTAAAATTGCATCACATTTGGTGTCTAATCCCAAATGTAATATTAAAAGTAAATAATATTATTGACAAATAAAATTTCTTGGTGTATTTAGACACTGTATTTTTAAAAAATAAAAAATGGAAAAAATACTATTTTTGTCCTAAAATTACAGAATTCTTAAATGTGAGGTTCAGAGTCCTATAGAATTACAAGCACATCCGATAAAGTATGAAGGATATCAACCAATTTACCAAAAATAACGATCAAAGCAGAAGATTTTATTTCTTTTTTATTTATAGCAGTTTGATCGCACATTTTCAACCCCAAGATCTTTATTCCGAAGAAAAGGGGGCTAAAATGAAACCAAAGCTATTGGACCTGGTACGGAATAAAATCCGACTCAGACATTACAGCATCCGTACAGAAAAAACATACCTTGACTGGATCAGGAGATTTATTTTGTTCCATAATAAGAAGCACCCCAAAGATATGGGTGCAGCCGAGGAGGTGCTTGGAATCGAACTGCCCTGGCTAAATAATGTGAGGCGAGCAAAAAAGACCGAGCGGTTGCCCGTGGTTTTTTCCAGAAAAGAAATCAAAGCAGTAATGGCAAATCTTGACGGGGTACACTGGATCATGGGCCAGTTACTGTATGGTGCAGGGCTGCGTTTAATGGAATGTGTCCGATTGCGTGTTAAGGATATCGATTTTGATTATCGGCAAATCACCGTGCGGGATGGAAAAGGGAAAAAAGACAGGGTGACGATGCTTCCCAAAATGATCGAGGTTCCACTCCACCAGCACCTGGAAAAGGCCAGGATCATTCATGAGCAGGATCTCAAAGAAGGATACGGAGAGGTGTATTTACCATTTGGTCTGGAAAGGAAATACCGGCAGGCGAACAAAGAATGGGGCTGGCAGTATGTATTTCCGGTAAAAAAGCGGTCCTTGGATCCCAGATCAGAAGGCACCACATCGATGGAAAATCTCTTCAGCGTGCCGTAAAGAACGCAATTTGTGCTGCAAAACTGAACAAGCCCGGAAGTTGTCACAGCTTGCGGCACAGTTTTGCAACACATTTACTTGAAGCCGGATACGATATCCGCACAGTGCAGGAGCTTCTAGGACACAAAGATGTAAGAACCACCATGATTTATACCCATGTTCTAAATAGAGGAGGAAAGGGGGTTTTAAGTCCTGCGGATGCTTTGGCTTAAAGTGTTTTCTAAAGAAACGCGGGATCGCCAGATTATGCTAAACCTTTTTTGCATTTGATAGAATTATTTCACCAAGCCCTGAGGATTTTCAGTATTTTCAACATTTGGGGCAAACAGTGTTATTCCAGGCACCCTTGCTTCATACCGCAAGCAGTGTATTTTCAGGCTGACCATATATAATGGTGGATTTATTTTAAATTTTCTGGTTATGTCCTTAGTTCCAAAAATATATTAAATGGATGATATTATGAGCGGAGTTAAAGAACCAATCCTAAAAGAGAATCTCACCGGTTGCGGGACATTTTTTTAAAATCTAAATTGAGGTGGTGTTTGATTTCCGGGTGGTTTGCCCGCTATGTTTTTCTGTGCGCTTTAACATATTTTGCTGCTGCCAAACCTGCCACACATCCTTCGCCCACCGCCTTTGCCATCTGCCACGGCGGGCCGCAAATATCCCCTGCAGCATAGATGCCGGGTATATTGGTTTGTTGCTGCTTATCGGTTACAATATACTGCATTTTTTCGGAATCAAGAATAACTCCCAGTGTTGCAGCAAGCTCGATGGCTCCTTTTGCGCCCAGCTCAATAAACACACCGGACAGTTTAAGTCTCTCTCCGTTGTCTAGGGTCAATCCTTCAACCCTGTTCTTACCTTCTATTTTTACCACTTTGCTGCCCTCGTGCACATGCACATCCGATTCTCTTACCTGATAGCTCAGAGCTTCGCTTACCTGCAATGCATCGCACAGAAGATGAACCTCGTTTGCATAAAAAAGCATCGTCAATGCACCCGAGACGGCTGCAGATTCATTTCCCACAACGGCAACCGTTTCACCTTTAAAGAAATGTGCATCACAGTCAACACAATAGCTGACCCCTTTTCCAAGAAGTTCCTTTTCACCGGGCACACCCAATTTGTGGCGGGAGATGCCCATGGCAAGAATCAATGCCATCGTCTTTATGCTCTTACCGCTTTCGGTTTGAATATTAAATCCATCACCATCCGGATCGATTTTGATGACATCTTCATGCATAAATGCCGCACAAGACCGGTAAGACAGCAGTAATTTTCCACGTGTGCCCTGTAGAGGCTTGATTTGTGTTTCCGCCCCATAACCAGAACAGAGACCTTGCTGCGCGCTGCGTGAATGGCAGCCTGCAGGCCGGCCGGCCCGGTTCCCAAGATAACGATTTCATAACTGTCTTTATCCATAAAACTCTCCTGAAGTCTGTTGGTGACTTGCAAATTTTTGTTTCAATATTAACATAAATACCAACAAAGAGAAAATGCTTCGTTGAGGCGAATATTAAACTGTTATAACCCATCTAAGTTTCTTGAAAAGCAGATACCACTCTGACATGGCTTTAAAGAAGCGGCATCGTAATTCTGTATAAAAGAAGGGAGAGATGGATAAGAAAGATTATTATGAAATTTTAGGAGTGTCCAAAGACGCTGATCTTAAAGAAATCAAAGATGCCTACCGGAACCTTGCCTTCAGGTACCATCCCGACCGGTGCCAGGATGCAACGGATGCTGTTGAGAAGATGAAGGCCATAAATGAAGCCTATGCTGTTTTATCCAACCCGGACAAACGCAAAGAGTACGATGCACTGAGAGGCCGGTTCGGATCTTCTGCTCATGATCATTTCCGCAGGCAGTACACGGAACAGGATATCTTCAAAAACTCGGATATCCAGCGCGTGTTTGAGGAAATGGCAAACGCATTCGGAATCAGGGGGTTTGAGGAGATTTTCAAGCAGGCATATGGCAGGAACTATCAACACTTCGAATTTAGTCGGCCTGGGATTTATTTTAAAGGATTCTTTTTTTCCGGATGGATCAGCCCCTGGAAGCTCGGGGGGCTGTCGCACAGCCCTTTAAGTCATTTGCTGAAGCTGTTTTCCGACCGGTTCACTGCAATGCCTTTGCCGAAAAAGGGAAAAGATCTGACAGATACGATTACCATACAACCCTGGCATGCAAAACAGGGCGGGCCATACGCCTACTATCATCGGAAAAAAGGAAAAAAACTGGTTGTTCAGATACCCCCGGGCATCAAAGATGGGCAAAAAATACGATTGGCCGGCATGGGGGAAGAAGGCAGCGGCGGCGCTGCGGCCGGGGATCTCTATCTGAAAGTAACCATCAAAAGGCCGCTGCTTCAGGGGCTGAAGGGCTTATTGGGTTTAGGTCAGAAAAATTGACGGCCGCACCGTCAGGTCAATCCTTCAAAACTTAAGGCAAAACTTCAGGATTTGCCACAAATCGAGGTCTCTTTCCTTCAAAAACAGCCGCCATATCCCCTGCCATGGATTTAAACGACCTGAACATAGCTCTGTTGGTCATGGCCATGGCATGGGGAGAGGTAAGGCAGCTTTCCAGTTTAAATATGGGGTGAGCCACATCAGGAGGTTCTGGATCAAACACATCAAGACCAACACCTGCAAGTTGCCTGCTGTTCAATGCATCATAGAGGATATCCAGGCTTTCAATTAAAGCCCCCCTGGCAAGATTGACAAGAAAGGCCCCCCGCTTCATCATGCCAAGGCGCTCCCTGTTTATAAGCCCCCGGGTGCTGTCGTTCAGGGAGGCATGGATCGATACGAAATCCGAGCGTTTAAGAAGTTCATTTAACTCAACAAGCCGGGCACCCAGTGCTTCTGCGGTTTCCGGTGGGATAAACGGATCGTATGCAAGCACCGTCATGCCGAATGGACGGATAAGTTCCGCTAATTTCTGGCCGATGCTTCCAAAGCCGATGATGCCCAGAGTTGAACCGTCAAGATCACCGCTTGACTGTTCGAATCGACTTTTCCAGTTGCCTTTCTTTAGCTGTTTATCCCAATGGGCCATCTTTTTGCAAAGCGCCAGCATAAAGGCGATGGCTGCTTCTGCAACCGCCTGCGCATTGGCTCCGGGGGTTATGACAACGGGGATCTTTCGGGCGTTGGCGGCGTTCAAATCCACATTGTCATATCCCACCCCGGAACGGCCGATGACCTTCAAATTTCGGGCAGCTTCAATTACCCTTGCGCTTCCCACGCCATCGCCTCGCAGTATAAGGCCAATGGCACGATCAACAATCTGAAGAAGTGAATCCTCAGAGCCGTCCTTTGCGATTACAATCTGTGCATAAGGTTTTAGGATATCAATCGCCACTTCTCCTATGGGACCGCTGCAGGCTATGGTAGCTTCGCTCATCAACTGGCCTCCTTCTTTTTATGTTTACCACAAACAGCCGCTATGTTTTTCAAGCCGTTTGCCACGCATCCACCGTCGGATCCAACCACAAGAAACGTAAATCCTTTGGCGATCCAGCTCTCAAGATAGTCCAGCCTGGGGACGAGAATCCCGGCAGCCTTTCCATGGCGTTTGCAGGCTTCAGCCACCCGATCCATGGATTCTAAAAATTCCGGATGTTCGTAATTGTCGGCAACCCCAAGACTGACACTTAAATCCAAAGGCCCTATAAACAATACATCAACCCCGTTTACCGAAGCGATTTCATCTGCATTCTCAACACTTTTTCTCGTTTCAACCTGAACCACGGTCAGAAGGTTTTCGTTTGCTTTCGAAAAATAATCGCTGAAATTCTGACCAAAACCACAGGCCCTGTTAAACTTCGCCACGCCTCGAATCCCATTAGGCGGATATCTCATTGCCTCTGCGGCAAGTTCTGCCTCCTCGGCTGTGTTCACATAAGGCACCATGATACCCGCAGCGCCAAGGTCCAGGACACGTTTAAAGCGGGGGGCCTCATTCCATGCTATCCGTACCACCGCAGGAGCCCTGTAAATGCTGTTTGCCTGCATTTGATGAATCAGTTCACTAAAATCCTGGGCTCCGTGCTCACAATCAATCCATGTCCAGTCAAAACCGGCAGCTCCGATCATTTCAACTGTAAGTCCGGAGCCAAGGAAAGCCCCAATGCCGAACATCACCTCGCCCTTTAGCACACGATCTCTTATAAATTGCATTGTTCACCTCGGTTTTGTTTGAATTTGAAATAAAACAGCGACGCCAATGCCAAGCGTCGATGTGAATAATGAAACGTCGGAAATCTCTTTTTGCGGGGATGGAAACGTTAAATCTCCACACCGCATTACGGGTTTAATTAAGTCCATACTTCGCTGTTCCCCTTCGGCTCTGCCACCTCTTCTTCAAAATTGCAGAACAGCTGCTGTGGGTCCTTGATAAAGGCCACGGTGCGGTAAGGTTTGTTCACCTCCTCCGCACCCTGGCCCGGGTATTTGCTGTATGGCTTTAAATGGTCCGGGCACTGACCGCCTGCGTCTTGCCAGGCACGGTTCAGCATTTTCCTGCATATCTCAGGGTTTGCACCAGCAACATCGTTTGCGGTATCCGGATCATTTTCAAGATCATACAGCCTGGCGCCGTTTCCCCAGACATCGGAAAAATACCACCACCTGTGATCGCGAACACAGACCACCGCCCCCCACTGGGTTGTGGCATGATCACGCGGGCTTTTGGTACGCTTCTCAATCATGTTCACTCCATCGTTCATGGTTTCCGGCACTTTTATGCCTGCAAACTCAAGAGAGGTGCGGCTTAAATCAAAGTTATAGAAAATCTCATGGCAATAGGTCCCGGCCCCCTCACCTTCGGGATGGCGAATCATCACAGCCAGATCAAACACCGAACGGGTGGCAGGATAGCCCTGCTTGCTTAAATATCCCATATCTCTTGTGCCCTGCCCCAGGCAGTGCCCGTGATCGGAAACAAGGGCGACCAGGGTGTTATGCAATCGTCCGCTTGCCTTTAGAGAATCCATAAAAGCTCCAAACCACCGATCGAACAAAGTGACGTAACCAGCATAATTGGCCTGAATGCGCTTGAGTTCCCGGGGTGTGAAAATGCCTTCATACTTGCAATAGGCTGGTTGGATGGGGTTGCTTTCGCAGTCATCATCCGGATCGTAAAGCCTGCGGTAGGACTCGGGGGGCAGCCATGGTTCGTGAGGAGTGAAGGAGTCAATAACCAGAAAGAATTTTTCCTGAGCGATCGTCTGGTGCACCCACACCCCTGCGCTTCGGAACACTCTGGCAACAAGCTGCTCGTCTTCCTGGAGGGAGTCCAGCCGATTGGCAAGGCACATGCGCACCCAGCGGCGCAGAGCGGGATTATCCCGAGAGCTTAAGGGAATGTGATAATCAACCTGCTGTTCGGCAACCGCACCAGGAGGTCGAAAAGGGTCTACTTCCTGTCCTCGCAAAAAATCTACGCTCCAAAACCCTCGATGGTAGTTTCCGTTTGGCTTGAACTGGTGGTAGCAATCGGTGATAAAGCCTGTGAAGTATCCGTTTTGTTGAAAAATTTCGGCCATCGTGGGCAGCCTGTTCGGAATTGCCCCCCAGCCGGGATGTGGCGGGTTTACCTTGCTCCATCTACTGGTGTCGCAGTAATCCCTTGCCGGGTATACACGGCTGCCGGTATGCAAAGACCGCCGCACCTGCAGGGTTGGCAGCGCATCTGCCATGCATCTGGTATAGACGATGGATTCTTTTGCAAAGGCATCCATGTGCGGGGTTTTTATCCATTCATTGCCATAGGCTCCGATATAATCCTGCCGCAGGCTGTCTACGATAATCCATACAACGTTCATGGGTCACCTCGTTTTCTATGTGCTGGAAAGACATTGGTATTGCCTCTGTCTTCAAACTTTTCCTGCCGTTTTATACAGGCATATGAAAGGATTGTAAAGCATGCTTTTTCTTTTCTCAGACAGTTTTAGGGCTCCAAAAATGAGTACCTCCCGTTGTGCAGCATGGAACAATCAATAAGCCTGATTTCTCAAAAAGTCTAAAAGCCGAGCCTGTTTTAGAACGTTTTGGTTTGTTCAAGGTCAGGGAAGGCGAAGATTTCAAGGTTTAAGAAAAACTTGTTCTTTAACAGCGAAGTAAATGTAAATAGCAGTGGCCCAGAATTTGCATCATAGACAGCGTCGCAGTCTGCAATTTTAAGATGCGATGAACCAATAACCTTAACAACACCATTTAAACTGGTGAATTTTCCGGGTGGATGTGATGGTGTTTGGAAAATTTAGCCCGAAAAAAAAGCCTCAACGTGCTGTTGAGCCTGATTGTGAACCGGTTGGGCTTGATATAGGAACATCGAATATCGCGGTTTATAAAAACTCAGACTCGGGGCTGGGTGGCAAAATAGAGCCGAACGCCTTTTTCTGTGTGC
Organism: Deltaproteobacteria bacterium; assembly: GCA_019309565.1. Lineage (GTDB taxonomy): Bacteria > Desulfobacterota > Desulfobacteria > Desulfobacterales > SURF-15 > JAFDFZ01. Next base: position 1,809 of record JAFDFZ010000171.1, on the reverse strand, counting down.
CCTCACTTAAGACAACAAAAGATTTTTTGGATCGTAACAATATCCGGTTTTTAGAAAAAAACGATTCACTTTATATCCTGGGCAAGCCCGCTATGGAGTTTGCAGGGATGATGGGGCAGCAAACCAGATACCCGATGGAAAGTGGGATGTTGAATCTTGGGGAGGATGAAGGAATAAATGTTATTGAGTCCATATTAAGCAGTCTGCTCGGCCAGGCGCAGTCGAAGGATCAGCCGTTGGGGTTCAATGTTCCAGGCAAACCCATCGATTCGAATACGACTGCCATGTTCAACGAATCGATCTTCAAGAGCCTGCTTGAAAACCTCGGCTACCGCCCCCGGCCGATCAATGAGGCAATGGCAGTGCTGGTCTCTGAGTTTCCCGACGGTCATGTGACGGGCATCGGTATCAGCATGGGAGGCGGGATGTGCAATGTCTGCTGCTCATATCTATCAATTCCGGTGGTGACATACAGCATCCAGAAGGGCGGAAACTTCATCGATCAGACAGTGGCCGGATCGGTTGGTGAGTCTCCAGCGATAATCAGGATAATAAAAGAACAGAACCTGGACCTTGCCAGTGCGCCTAAAAACAGCATCGAGCATGGGCTTCATGCATGTTATGATAATCTTTTTACCACACTGGCAAAAAGCTTAGAGGAAATTTTAGGAGCCTCTGACAATGTTCCCAAATTGCGAAAGGCCGTGCCGATTGTATTAAGCGGCGGAGCGGTTCTTGCGCCCGGAAGTCGAGAAAAATTTGCATCCATACTTCAAGATGTAACGCTTCCCTTTGAGGTTTCAGAGATAATACTTGCCGAAAGCCCCCTTTATGCGACGGCAAAGGGGGCATACCTGATAGCCAAGGAGCAGATGAACTCAAAGTGAAAGCCAAAGTGGCTATATACGCTCCCAGAAAGGTGCGAAGAGAAATCATCGCAAAAACCCTCTCTGTCTGTGAAATCGAAACGGAAATCATCGAAGACCCTGTTACCGCGCTCTCCTGTCTTGAGCGAGGGGAAGCCCGCTTGGTCATCATTGATGTTAATAACTGTTTTGACGAAAAAATATCTGTGATTCAGGATGTTGCCAGCCGGTTTCCCGAGTTTGTCCTTGTCATTCACAGCAAACCTGTGGACCTTTCTCTTCTTGGGAAAATGGGCTTAAGAGACGACCAGTGTGTGGGCGGGCCTCTTGACCCCGAAGCTGTTTTTTTGAAAGTCCAGGATCTGCTCAGAGAAATACAGGCAAAATATGGATACTTCAGCGTTCCGAAAACATGTAAACTTTTTACATGGTGGAAAAGGAAAAGAATCTCCGCGGCTGTGAACAGCCGATATAAATTCAACAGCGCAGTCTATGGAAAGCCTCCCGGCGGTTTTCCCAAGAGAAGGTTGATGCCTCAAATATTTTCCGGATTGCGGCTTGCCACAAAATTTTTTCTTATCCCTTCGGTTCTGCTGATCGGCATCGCAGTGGGGTATATTTATTGGGTTGTGTCCACACTTCCGGACATTGATCTGTTGAGTTCCTTTTCTCCTTACAAATCTTCCAAGCTATATTCCTATGACAATGTCCTTCTTAAAGAACTCTACATTCAGCGGCGCACGCCGGTGCCACTGAACAGGGTTCCCGAACATGTAAAAAATGCCTTTATAGCCATAGAAGATGCTCGCTATTTTGAGCACATCGGTATCGATCCGATACGGATCATGGGCGCTATTTATGCGGACATCAAAGCCGGCGAATACCAGCAGGGGGGCAGTACCATAACCCAGCAGCTTGCAAAGATGATCTTTCTTACCCCTGA
>JAFDFZ010000170.1 GCA_019309565.1 Deltaproteobacteria bacterium | reverse complement strand
GGGATCGATGTCAAGATACGACCGTCGCCCGACTTTCCAACATGGGCCAAACGCATCTCCAACTGGGATTTCGACGTCACCGCGGATGGCGTATTTAACTGGGGCGATCCTGTAATCGGGGTTAACCGCACCTATCTCTGTAACAATATCCGCAAAGGGGTGATCTGGTCCAACACACAGAACTATTGCAACCCCCAGGTAGACGATATCCTCACACAAGCCTCAATGGAGGTTGACACGGTTAAGCGCAAAGCGCTGTATGCAAAATTTCAGAAAATGGTCGCTGATGACCTCCCGGTATACTGGCTTTTTATGACCCCTTTTCAAACGGTTTACGATAAAAACCTGCGGAACCTTCCGACCAGCATTTGGGGACTCGTCTCGCCCTGGGATGAGCTTTACTTCGAAAAACAGAGTAAATAATTAAAAAGAGGACGCCTTTCGTAAATCGAAACGGTAGATGCAGATCTGTGAGGCCGTTGAGTATGCCCTGATTCCCGGAGGCTTCCTTGCACGGAGGAAATGAGATGCAACTTCTGAAGATCGCTCTTCACCGCATTGGATACGGCATCGTATTGATGATTGCGGTGCTTATTTTAAATTTCCTTCTCATTCATATAGCGCCGGGGGATCCTGCGGACACCATTGCGGGGGAAATGGGCGGTGCTACGGAAGAGATGCTGGCACAGATCCGTACAATTTATGGGCTCGATAAGAGCCTGCCGCAACAGATTTGCATTTACCTGGGTAAGGCAGCCCGGGGCAATTTGGGGAATTCGTTTTTCTTTGATATGCCGGTTACCGAACTGATTCTCCAGAGGGTTCCCGCAACTATTTTACTGGTGATGAGTGCACTTATCCTTTCTGTGCTGATGGGTACATTTATGGGCATATTGTCTGCCCAGAGACCCAATAGCATTTTCAGTCATCTAATTACGGTACTTTCGCTTATAGGCTATTCTGCCCCCGTGTTCTGGACCGGGCTCATGCTGCTCATCCTGTTTTCTTCGGTTATACCGCTGTTTCCCACCTCGGGCATGTACGACGTCCTGGTGGAAGGGGGCTTTCCGATACTTCAACTGGATATTTTGCACCACCTGGTGCTTCCCATGCTGACCCTCGCGATCGTCCACCTGGCCATTTACAGCCGTCTGTCCCGCGCCAGCATGCTCGACGTGATGGGCTCCGATTATATCCGAACGGCAAGGGCAAAAGGCATGAGCAAGCGCAACGTGGTATACAAACAGGCGCTCAGAAATGCGGTCATACCGGTGATTACCATGACAGGACTCCAGATGAGCCGGATGTTTGCCGGCGCAATACTGGTGGAGACCGTGTTCAGCTGGCCGGGGCTGGGACAGCTCGCCTTCGAATCGATTGTTCGTCGCGATCAACCGACCCTTTTGGGCGTCTTGTTCTTTTCCACTCTGATCGTGATTGTGATGAACATCCTGACCGACCTTTCGTACGCCTGGATAGATCCACGCATACGCGCAGAAAATAAATGAGGATGCAGCACCATGACCCAACCCATAACCATCACCGAAGAAGAGGCCTTCAAACCCAAGCATACGCTATTCGAAGCATGGCGCATGTTCGTCAGGAACAAGGCGGCGCTCGCCGGCCTCTTTATGCTGCTGGTCATTGTTTTTGTAGCACTCTTCGGTTCTAATATTTACCCAGTGGATGCCTTCGATATGGTGGGGCCGCCTTTGACCCCGCCGGGGGAATCGGGATTCTGGCTCGGCACCGATTATCTCGGGCGGGACATACTTGCAGGCATCATCAATGGCAGCCGGGCCACGCTCGCCGTTGGAGGGGCGGCAGCCTTTTGCACCGTCGTGCTCGGCCTCCTCATAGGGGCGTCGGCAGGCTTTTATGGCGGCCGGGTCGATAACATACTCATGCGCGTGACCGAATTCTTTCAGGTGCTTCCTCCATTGCTTTTGGCAATGGTACTGGTGACGCTATTTTCTCCATCGCTTATTACGATAACAATCGCTATCGGTGTGGTAAGTTGGCCTGGCATTGCACGGTTGACGAGGAGCGAATTCCTGAGCATACGAAAAAGAGAGTATATCATGGCGGAACGGGCCATTGGTTCACGCAATAGGCGTTTGATCTGGAAAGTGATCCTGCCCAACGGGATGCCGCCGCTGGTTGTGGCATCGGCTCTCTCGGTGGGTAGCGCCAACCTTTTCGAAGCCGGGTTGAGCTTTTTAGGGCTAAGTGACCCAAATATCATGAGCTGGGGGCTAATGATCGGGGCGAGCCGCGAATACATTTTTGTTTGCTGGTGGGGCATTACCTTCCCGGGAATGGCCATATTCTTTACGGTATTGAGCATAAGCTTGATCGGTGACGGTTTAAACGATGCGTTTAATCCGAAGTTGAGAGAACGATGATGGAAAATAGCAACATTCTCAACGTGAGTGATCTTCGAGTTGAGTTCAAGACACGGTTCGGTATTGCCAGAGTGGTAAACGGTGTGAGTTTTTCCATAGACCGAGGAGAAACCCTTGGAATCGTAGGGGAATCCGGATGCGGCAAAAGCATGACAGCCCTTGCCATTTTGGGGCTTGTACCTTCAGAGACAGGCCGTGTCTATGGAAAACATGTACTTTTGGACGGGGAGAATCTGCTCCAGGCGAACGAGCAGAGGCTGCGTGAGGTCCGGGGAAAAGAAATTTCTATGATCTTTCAGGAGCCCATGACGTCCCTCAATCCGGTCTATACCGTTGGAAATCAGATTGCAGAAACGGTCAGAGTCCATGAGGGACTGGGCAGGCATGAGGCGCTCAACAAGGCAGTAGAAATGCTTCGGGCTGTGGGCATCCCCGCCCCGGAGAGCAGAGTCCGGGAATACCCGCATCAGATGTCCGGCGGTATGCGCCAACGTGTAATGATCGCCATGGCCCTTGCATGCCAGCCCAAATTACTCATTGCTGACGAACCGACCACAGCGGTCGACGTGACAGTGCAGGCGCAGATTTTCGATCTTCTCAAGGAACTACAAAACCGCACAGGAACCGCCATTATTTTGATCACCCACGATATGGCGGTAATCGCCAACGTGGCCGAACGAGTGAGCATCATGTACGCTGGTTACATAGTGGAAGAAGGGCCGGTGCGTGAAATCATCACCAATCCCAGGCATCCTTACACTCGGGGATTACTCCGGTGCGTCCCCCATTTCAAGACAAAACCGGGTGCCGCTCGGGAGGAGTTGATGGAGATTCCGGGGATCGTCCCGGATGCGACCCAGATCGGTTTGGATTGTCCCTTCCACCTGCGCTGTAAGTATGCCAAGGGCCGATGCAAAGAAAAGATGCCGCCCAGCACTCTAGTTGGAAACGGACATACTGTGGCATGCTGGTCTGCTGGAGGGACTCCATGACCAATTCAATCTTATTAAAAGTGGAAAACCTTTGCACATACTTTCGCTTACGTCGGCCCCACTGGTTTTCACCAGTTCCCATCGTTTATGCCGTAGATGGCGTCAGTTTTGAGGTGCCAAAGGGCAAAACTTTTGGGCTGGTGGGTGAAAGCGGCTGCGGTAAGTCTACTACGGCGCTATCTGTGCTGCGTCTGGAGGAACCCACATCGGGTTCGGTGAAGTTTGACGGCGTGGATTTGTTATCCCTTGATCCCGAAGTGATGAGACGCCAGCGGAGGCGCATACAGATTATCTTCCAGGACCCTTACTCTTCTCTGAACCCGCGATCAAGGGCCGGGGATATTATAGAAGCACCCTTAAAAGTTCAAAATATAGGCACATCCAACGAGCGTGAGGAGCGGGTGGCGGAATTGTTGTCCCATGTAGGATTGCGGCCGGAGCATCGGGCAGCATACCCTCACCAGTTTTCCGGTGGACAGCGTCAGCGAATTTGCATAGCGAGGGCTCTGGCCTCGGGCCCTGATCTGATCGTTTGCGACGAACCGGTTTCTGCACTTGATGTCGCAATTCAAGCGCAGATTCTGAACCTGCTATTAAAGCTTCAGAGGGAATTCGGTCTTACCTATCTTTTCATTTCTCACGATATGGCTGTGGTTCAGCACATGTGCGACGAGATAGCGGTTATGTATTTGGGCAAAATCGTCGAGCAGACGGACCGTATCTCGTTGTTTAATAACCCAATGCACCCTTACTCTAAGGCGCTCTTATCCGCTGTACCGGCTATTGATGTGGAGGCCAATCAATTGGCAGGGCGTTTGAAGGTAGCTGGTGACCCTCCTAGTCCTATGAATCCGCCTTCGGGCTGCCGCTTTCATACGCGCTGCCCCTATGCCGAGGCTCGGTGCCGTAGCGAGATACCCACTCTCCGGGAGATAGAGCCGGGTCATTCGGTAGCCTGCCATTTAGCTGGGGGGTAAATGATCAGAGGATGTTGCTCTCATATAAGATGATAGGAAATTGCTTTTTTAAAGAGTGAGGATATTATCGCAAAAATGAGAAGATTGCAATATCTTTTGCTTGTTTTCCCCAAATTGATCCTTTCTGAGCAGAAGAAACATTTTAACCGAAGTTCATGCCCCTAAAAAAATAACTGTGTAATGTCAAGCAGTTAGCTATCTGAAAATACGTTTTTTGACACTACAGATTTGAATCAACTACAATACTATTTTTACTATTCTCCCCGGTTGGTAATGTAAACTCTATGCATCATAGATGGCCTGATGTGACGGCTCCGCCTTGGATGATTTTCGGATATGGATAATTTTACCATCTTCTCGCTTCATAGCAGTAGTTATCCTAACCTGTGTTGATAGCTGTTTTCGAATCGTTGTCCAACAAAATCGGACTCCCCTTTGCCGAAGCTTGAAGCGAATGGTATGCAACAGATGATAAGCAAGGAGGGTTATAAAGATGTGACCATCGCATCGGGGCTCTTTCTGATGATAGATCGGCCTTAGGCCTAACTCGGAGTTCATTGATCGAAATGCATCTTCAATATCAGTCAGCATTGTATAAATATCCCATATCTGTTGCTCATTGAGATCTTTTCGGTCGGTTCTCAGGCAGTAGATGCCACTTGTCTTTTCTTCTTTCTTATGTGACCAGGTGATCTCTTTCGCCTTGTTCGTTTCGCTATCTTTTTCAACAGTGATCTTATAGAGATGAGATACCAATTTGTATTTTTCTTTTAATCGACCAATTCTCTCAACTACCTTATCGTAGCGTTTGGTGCCGTTTCTAAGGTAAAGCGCATTGCGTGCTTTTAGCAGCTCGGCTTCAAAGCGCTGCTGAAACTTGGTTTTGATACTTTCTTCTTTCTTCTCCTTGTCAATGGAGTGGCAATAGAGTTCTAAACGTTAAAGATTGTAAGCGGAGTTGAGCATAGCGAAATTCCGGTTACAATCGTGTTGAACTGAGCCGCTTCGCTGCGGCTATGGGGATTTAATCGCTTTCTGGTTTCCTATGATTGTAACGAAACAGTCTGTTCTTTGACAATTGTGGCGCCAGGCGAAGCCTGGGGCGTTGGGATAGGCGGTAAACGATGCCGCACTTGAAACTCGCCGAAGGAGTCCAGTGGGTTCGAATCCCACCCGGAAAGGCACTGCCACCCACCGGAAGCGAGTCTTGCCAGTGTAGGGAAAGCCGAAGCTGGAAGCGTAGACAGCGAGTGCTGAAGCCGTGTGAATCAGCCCCGAAATAAAGATAAATGCTGTGGCCTTCGCGGTCAATTGTGCGGGGGCAATACCACTTTGCTGGGAGGGCAGTGATAAGGTGGCGCGGCCGGGGTCTTATGATCAGGGCAGAGGCACGAGAGGACTCCCCAGGAACCTGGGAGACCCGAACTGCTCCATCGGGTGAGACTGGTTGTATGGGTGACCACAGGGGAGAGCCCGAAACATCCAGGCCTGCGTTGATCCTTCCTCTCCGGAGCGGTGCAGGAGATACGAACAAAGGGGAGGCCGGTGGTACCGCCAAACGAAGGCAACGAAGGGCGGCGGGAAGGCATGAGGGAGTCTTAGCACGGGCATAGTACCGTTGAGGCCGGCGAATCCAACCCGTGGAGGGCTGGAGGAGGAAAGGGCCGTGTCGGGATTGTGGAACTGTTGTTGGGCAACACGGAGGATGCGTTGAAATCTGGTACCGTGTACACGAAACAGCAACGGATAGCGAGGCTTGCGAAGCTCATGGCGGATGCGAGTTTTACCTCACTTGCCTATTACATTGATCGTGAGTGGATGCAGGAGGCCTACCGGCGAACACGCAAGGATGGGGCTGCAGGAGTAGACAACGTGACTGCGGAGGAGTACGAGAAGGATCTGGATGGGAATCTTCTGTCCTTGCTTGACCGCTTCAAGTCTGGCAGCTACAGTGCTCCACCAGTAAAGCGGGTGTACATCCCCAAAGGTGATGGGAAGCTCAGGCCGATAGGTATTCCGGCCCTGGAGGACAAGGTGCTTCAGAGGGCGGTGGTCATGGTCCTGACAGCGCTGTATGAGCAGGACTTTCTGGACTGTTCCTATGGCTTTCGTCCGGGGCGTTCGGTACATCAGGCGCTTGAGGATATGTGGCGCGAGATCATGCGCATGGGCGGGTGCTGGGTGTTAGAGGTAGATATTAAGAGCTACTTTGACACAGTTGGGCACGAACATCTGCGAGGGTTTCTCAGGAAACGGGTGCGCGATGGTGTAATCCTTCGCACGATCGGTAAGTGGCTCAAGGCAGGTGTAATGGAAGACGGTGCGCTTCATTATCCCAGGGAGGGAACTCCCCAGGGAGGAGTGATGACTCCCCGAACGCAAAGGGTAACTTTGAATTTACCAGGACAATTGGGTACAAACAGGTACGTAAAAATGCTTGACATCATGTCATAAAAGGTTGTATTATTACGACATATGGTAAGATCTTCAAATCTGGAGCGTGCAAAACGGATCAATGCTGCGTTGGCATTGATAAAGGAAAAGAAATCTGCTGCCGAGGCAGCGCTGGTTTTAGCAAGCAAATACGGTATGTCCAAGCGTCAAGCCTAT